>JACZKN010000082.1 GCA_014859985.1 Candidatus Krumholzibacteriia bacterium
CGGCAGCAGCGCCGACGCGAACAGCAGGCCCAGGAACGCGCCGTGCAGCACCCGGCCCGCGACCGGCACCGCCGCACCGCAGGCCACGACCGCCAGCCAGCAGACGAGCGGCAGGCCCAGCGCCCCCAGGGCGACCAGCAGGGCGACGTCCGACACCCGCGCGTCGTGCACCACCAGGAAGTCCGGAAAACGGGCCAGCATATCCAGCAGCGGCTGCAGGAGGGCGAAGCCCGCCAGGGCGATGAGCTCGGCAAGTCTGCGCATGGGTCCGATCATGGTTGCAGGGCAGGGGTGGCCGCCCACCGCGGGGAAGCTGTCCTTTACATCATCTTGACATGGACTATAGATTGGGGCCGATCGACGGTCCAACCGTAATCCGCACCCGGAGGCGACGATGCCCGACCCCCGCAGATCCGTTCCGTTGCCCGCCTGCGCCGCGGCCGCCTGCGCGGCCGCCCTGGTCCTGGCTCCGACAGCGGCCCACGCCTACATCGACCCGGGCACCGGCAGCTTCGTCATCCAGGGCATCATCGCCGCCGTGGTGGGGGCGGGCGTGGCCCTGAAGATGTTCTGGGGCCGCATCACCGGGGCCCTGGGCGGCAAGCGCCGGCGCACGGACGACGACGACGATGCCTGACGGCCGGCTCGCCGGCAGCTTCCGGGACCCCGGCGGCTTCCTCTTCCGGCGGGACGGCGTGCTGTACCGGCAGGTGAACCGCTCCTCGGCCGGCGACCTGCAGCGGCTGCATGAATCCGGGCTCTACGACCTGCTCGTGGCCAAGGGGCTGCTGATTCCCCACGCGGAGGCGCCCCTGGACCTGGCCGAGGGACCGGACGCCGCCTGTGTCATCGCCCCCGAACCGGTGCCCTTCATCAGCCATCCCTACGAATGGTGCTTCTCCCAGCTGCAGGACGCCGCCCTGGCCACCCTGCGCATCCAGAAGCTGGCCCTGGGCCACGGCATGGTCCTGAAGGACGCCTCGGCCTACAACATCCAGTTCCACCGCGGCCGCCCCGTGCTGATCGACACCCTTTCCCTGGCCGGGTACCGGGAGGGCGGGCCGTGGGTGGCCTACCGCCAGTTCTGCCAGCACTTCCTGGCCCCCCTGGCCCTGATGGCCCTGGTGGACGTGCGGTTGCTGGCGCTGCTGCGCTCTGAAATCGACGGGGTGCCCCTGGACCTGGCCTGCCGGCTGCTGCCTTGGCGCACGCGCCTGGTGCCCGGCCTGCTGATGCACCTGCACCTGCACGCGGCCAGCCAGAGGAGGCACGCGGACCGGCGCGGCGCCGCGCGGCCGCGACCGGTGTCGCGCCAGGCCCTGCTGGGCATCGTCGGCAGCCTGCGCGGCGCCGTGCGCCGGCTGTCCTGGCGCCCGGCGGGCACCGAGTGGGGCGACTACTACACCGACACCAACTACAGCGGCGAGGCGGCGCGGGCCAAGGGCGAACTGGTGGCCGCGTTCCTGGATCAGGCGGCGCCGGACACGGTGTGGGACCTGGGCGCGAACGACGGCACCTTCAGCCGCCTGGCGGCCGACCGCGGCCTGCCCACGGTGGCGGCGGACGTGGACCCCGCGGCGGTGGAGCACAACTGGCGGCAGGTGCGGGAGCGGGGCGAGGAGCGCCTGCTACCGCTGCTGCTGGACCTGACCAACCCCAGCCCGGCCCTGGGCTGGGACCACGCCGAACGGGCCTCCCTGCTGGAGCGCGGGCCCGCCGGCTGCGTGCTGGCCCTGGCGCTGGTGCACCACCTGGCCATCAGCAACAACGTGCCCCTGGACCGGCTGGCCGCCTTCTTCGCCCGGGCCGGCCGCGCGCTGATCATCGAGTTCGTGCCCAAGAGCGATTCCCAGGTGCGGCGCCTGCTATCGACGCGCGAGGACGTGTTTCCGGACTACGGGCAGGCGGGCTTCGAGGCGGCCTTCGGGACCTGTTTCGCCACCGAGAAGGTGGAGCCGATCCCCGGCAGCGAGCGCATCCTCTACCTGATGCGCCGCCGCGGCGGCTAGGCCGCGATCATCAGGACCGCTCCCATACGAAGATGCTGCCCCCGGCCGCGCCGGCCGCGTAAGGGCGGCCCGACCAGTCGGCCACGTGGGCCCGTTGGCGGAAGCCGGCGGCGCGGTGGCCCGCCGCCAGGTCGCCGCTCGTGCGCGGGTACAGCATCGTCTCGCCGCTGAAGATCTCGTCCCCCTCGCGCTCGAGGACCGTGACGAAGCGCAGCCGCTCGGCCGTGATGTCCCGGTAGAAGCGCCGGAAGACCAGTTCGCCGTCCCCCGGCCGGATGGGCGGGAACACGTGCTCCGACCGCTGCAGCAACGGATCGAAATCGACGGTCTGGAAGAGCCAGATCCCGCCCGGGCGCAGGATCCCGCGCACCCCGCCCAGGAAGCCGGCCAGGCCGGCGGCCGGCAGGTGGGGCAGCACGTTGCCGATGCAGAAGACCCCGTCGAAGGTCCCCGGGCCCAGCAGCGCGACCTCTTCCATGCCCATGATGCGGAAATCCCCCGCCGGGTGCAGGCGATGGGCCTCCTCGATCATGCCCGGGTCCAGGTCGATGCCCACGCAGGACCGCCCGACGCCGTCCAGGTGCCGGCAGTAGCGGCCCGTGCCGCAGCCCACGTCCAGGATGCGGCCGCCCGCCGGCAGCCACCGTTCCAGGAAGGCGGCGGCCTCCTTGCGGAACGGGAAGATCTCCTCGTAGCTGCCCGCGAAGTCCGAATAGAACGCCATGACGCCGGGCCTCCCCCTCGCTGTTTCGGATCCCGCGCCAGTGAGGCCCCCGGGGGGGCGGTTGTCAATGCGCAAACCCGTTCAGTCGGCCGCATCCGGCGCGTCCGGCGCGTCCGGCGCGTCGACGACCGGGCGGCCGTCCGCCAGCCACCACGTGATGCCGTCGCTGAGGTGGTGCACTCCCGCGTAGCCCCGCGCGCCGGCGAGGTAGCGGCCCAGCACGTCGGTGCGCTGCCCCAGGCGGCAGACCAGCACGAAGACGTCGTCCGGGCCGATCGTTGCGGCGATCCTCCGCAGCCAGCCGTCCAGGTCGTACCCGCCCCGCTCGTCGAAGAAGGTCAGCAGCAGGCTGCCGGCGATGACGCCGGTGGCCTCCCACTCGGCGGGGCGGCGGATGTCGATCACCGGGACGCCCCGGGCCAGCAGGGCCAGGAGCTGCCCGTTGCCCAGCTCGCCCAGGCGGGCGTCCGGCGGCGTGGCGGCGACGAGATCGATCATCGGCGGCCCTTCCAGGCGGCGATGACCTCGGCGGGCAACGGCAGCCAGCCGTTGACGAACTGCGGGGTGCCGTCGCTGCCCGGCGCGGGCTCCAGGTGCACGTGCAGGGCGCCGACCCGGACGATCTCCAGGCAGTCGTCCACCTCGTGCAGGTCGTCGGTGTGCAGGGCGTCGGCACCAGGCAGCAGTGCCGCCTTGGCGCGGGCCTTGATGGTCGCGGGGGCGTCGCCCACGAGGAAAGCGACGGCGTGCAGTTCGCCGAAGTGCCCCCCGCGGTAGGCGCCGAGGTTGATGAACCACAGGCGCGGCCCCGGGACCGGCGGCTGCGGACCGAGGGCGATCCGGTGGCCGTCGACGGCGTCCAGGGCGGCCCAGGAGTCCACGTGCAGGCCGTCGGGGGCGCCGAACCACTGGTCCAGCAGCTGGTCCCAGGTGTCCTCGATCCGCTCGCCGCAGGCGAACACCACGTCGTGCAGTTCGGTGTTGGCGCCGGGGGCGGTGCCGCCCAGCATCACGGCGAACAGCCTCATGCTCCCCCCAGCCGCGAACGGAACATGAAGAACACGGCTCCCAGCAGCCAGCCCCGGTGCGAGAGGTTGCGCAGGTGGCCGTACCACGCGAACGTCATGAAGACGTTGCTGCAGCCGAGCAGGATCACGGTCAGGACGGTCGGGCTCAGGGACTGGGAGACGTTCGGCAACATGGCTTCAGAATTCCGCCAGGATCGAGTCGGTATCCAGGACCCGGCCGTAGACCCGGTCCAGGGTGGCCAGCGTGGCCGCGTGCACCGCGGCCGCGGGCACCAGGGCATCGCCGTACCGGAGATCGCGCGTGGCGCAGGCGTCGGCCACGACCACCACCTCGAGACCGTAATCATGGGCGGCGCGCGCCGCGCCCTCGAGGCACATGTGGGTCTGCATGCCGCAGAGCACGACCCGCAGGATGCCCTTCTGCTGCAGGCGATCCAGCAGATCGGTGTCCTGGAAGGCGTTCACCTCGTTCTTGTAGAACACTTCCTCGCCCGCGGCCGGACGCACGTCGGCGTGGAAATCGCGGCCGGCGGCGGCGTTGTGGCCCACGTGGAAGACCGGCAGGCCCGCGGCGCGGAAATGGGCCAGCAGGCGACCGGCGTTGGCGCTGGCGGCCTCCGGGCCGACCAGGGGCACCGCCCCGCCGGGGAAGTAGAATTCCTGGATGTCGATGACCACCAGGGCGGTGGGCACGTCGTCGGCCCCGGCGGCGGACCCGGCGCCCAGGCAGGCGGCCAGCAGGATCAAGGTCGGCAGGCAGCAACGGAGCATCGCAGTCTCCTTTCGGGACGTCGGCCGCTCAGCCGGGCACCGGCAGGCCCATCTGGCGGAACTGGGCGGCCATGTCCCGGGCGCCCCAGCGCTGGCGGATCAGGCCGTCCCGGAGCTCGAACCACTCCATGGCGGGAACCGCGTAGGGCTGCCGGGTCACCGGTCCTCCGCGGAACGAGGCCGACGAACGGCCGCGCTCGACGTAACGCGCGACCACCCGGTCGTCCTCGGCCACCAGGTCCTCTATCTCGAGATTGATGGCGAAGCAGGTGATCAGCTCGCCCCAGACCGGTCGCACCACCTCCAGGCCGCCGGAGCCGAGCACGCCGTGGACCAGGGCATCGGGCGCGAAGAGCGCGACGAGGGCGTCCAGGTCGCCGTGGTTGAAGGCATCGACGTAGGCCTGCACGATCTGCTTGTTGGTCGCCGGCATGGCTGCCTCCGCGATGGTGGCGTGGCGCGCGGTGCGGATCGGGTCCGCCGCGCGGGATACAGGTTACGGAGGTCGGCGCGCGCCGGCAAGGCGCCGTCAGGCGATGCCGTGCTCGGCCATGTAGGCGCGCAGGCGCTGGGCGTGGTCCATGTCGCCGCGGTTCAAGGCCTGGAAGATCCGGGCCAGGGGCCCGCCTCCGTCGGCCTCCATGAAGTTCTGGAAGTGGGACTCGCCGGACGACTGCTCCAGCTCCAGGGCCAGGGTGAAGGCCTCGGCCCGCGCGGCGGGCGTGCCCGCGTAGCGGACCAGGTGCTCCTCGATCCGCGCCGTCAGATCGCGCAGTTCCTGCACCTGGCCCGGCAGGAGGCCCGCGGGAACCCCTGCCGCCAGCAGCGCCATCCGGTCGGCCGAGCGCAGCAGGGCCGCGTGGTTCTTCTCCTCCAGGGCCAGCTGCCACCAGAAGGCGGAATCGTCGGGCAGGTCGTGGTGGAAGCGCAGGTAGAGCCGCGAAACACCCAGTTCCAGCTGGATGGCCGCGTCCAGGAGGGCGGCGACGTCGTCGTGGGCCATGCGGGGGCCTCCCGCGGCCGGCCGCCGGGGCGCCGCCGCTGCTGGATGCGGTAGTTCGCGACCGTCACGGGCGCCGTGCCGGGACAGCCAGCATAGGCCAGGACCGGACGGGGTTCAAGACTCCGGTTCGAGGTCGGGGTAGTAGTGATCCAGGCAGATGGGGCACAGGCCGTGGCTGACGTTCCGCGGCGGACCCGCCAGGACGTCGGGCACCCGGTCCCATTTGTTGTCGCTGCGGTGATCCCGGATCTTCCGGCAGTTCGCGCACTGGACCACGAAGCCGTGCCCGTCGGCGTGGTGCTGCCGCAGCGACCGTGACGGGCCCGCGTGGGGAGCGCGGTGGATCACGTGGTGGGCGACGACCAGCCCGGCGCCGCCGCGGATCGGATAGGCCGACATGTGCAGCAGCCGCAGCTCGGACGCCGAACTGCACTCGTACTGCCGGTGCAGCGGCCTGCCGTGGGCCAGGATCCCGGCGAACCCGCGGCGGTAGTAGCGGCGCAGGGGCCCGGTGATGGCCGCGGCCACGTCGCTGCCCAGGGGGAAGCGTTCGGGCAGGTCGTCGGCGCCGTTGGCCAAGGCGAAGGCCAGGTAGGCCTCGTTCCAGCCCATCAGGCGCAGCGCCGGGTCGAGGAAGTAGGTGGAGTCGCCGCTCTTGGCCAGCGCCGTCCAGTCCAGGTGGGCCGCGGCCCGGCGGAACGCATCGTCGATGGTCACCGCGCCTCCTGCCCCGGATCGGGCCGCTCGATGCGCCGCAGCACCTCGCCGCTGCGGACCAGGGTCCTGGTGCCGATGAGATCGGCGCCGCCGGCCAACAGGGCCCGGTAGGCCTCGTCGCGCCGGGGGACGTGGAAGACCCGCAGCAGCCGGCCCGGGACCGCGTGGGCGGCGGCCCGGATCCCGGCCAGGCGCCGCTGGAACGCCGCCGGCGGCTCGCCGTGGCCCTTCCAGGCGAACTCGTCCGGGTACTTCACGGTCACCAGCTTCAGCAGGTCGGCCGGCAACAGGGCGTGGTCGGCGGGCAGGTCCCGGTGGTGGGCCTGCACCGCGGCATAGCGCACCGTCTCGGCGGCCAGTTCGGCCAGGGGCGGGAACCAGCCCACCAGCACCACCTGGACCGGGCCCGGCTCCTCCACGCCGTCGCGCACCACCGTCAGGATGTCGGCGTAGCGGGCCAGTTCCGCACGCACGGCATCGTAGGTCGCGCGCCCGCGCTCCTTGGCCTCGACGTTCAGCAGGAAGGTGGAGCCGTCGCCCAGCACCGCGCCGTCACGCGCGACCAGGGCGCGCAGGGGGTCGAGGTACAGGGAGGCCAGGGTGCGGCCCGGCCGGACCTGGTCCCGGTCGTGGGCGACCAGCAGCTCGCCGTCCACCAGGTAGACGTCGGCCTCGACCCCGCGGTAGCCCAGTTCCAGGGCGTCGCGGAGCGGCCGGCGGTTCTCGTAGTCGTTGTGCGCGTACGCGGGCAGCCGGCCCGTGGCCGAGGACGCGAAGGTGCCGTCGCCGGATTTGCCGTCCCCGGCCGTGCCGGCGCAGGCCGCGAGCGTTGCGGCCGGGAGCAGGGACAGCAGCGCCCGCAGCGGCGTCAAGGCCCCGCGTCCCCGCCGCCGAGGACGTCGGCGCCCAGCCCGAGCCACGCCAGGGCCTCGGCCAGCGTCCGGAACACGGCCGTCTCCACTCCCGACTCGTCCATGTGGGCGCCGTGCACGCGGGACATGCCGAAATCGATGTCGTGGGGCGTGATGATGGCGCAGCGCTCGCCTCCGAAGGCCTTGCGGTGGCCCATCTTGGCCGCCGTGACGATCTTCTCGCCCTCGCGGTCGAGGGCCAGCGCCGGGCCCCGTCGGTAGTCCACCAGCTTCTTCATGGGCGCCCGGTAGCGCGGATCGGCCGCCAGCTCGTCCCAGTGGGCGAGCAGGTCCTGGACCGTGACCCGGCCCTCGCTCACCGCGTGGACGAACCGCGCCTGCTCGTCGATGGTGTAGCGGATCGGCATCGCATCCCCCTTCCCGCACTGACGCCGGGAACCCTCTTGGTTGCCCCGCCAACCTCCGCCCAACCTACACCACCGTACCGGGGCGACGCAACCTGGACCGGAGCTCTTTCCGTGGCCACGGCCCCGGCCTGATCTGCTACCATGGCCGCTTCGAGCAGGACCCCCGACACCCCGCATCCAGGACAAGGAGACTCCGATGCGACTGGCCTACGCCGTGCTGATCCCGATTGCCCTGATCATCGCCGCGGATGCCGCGGCCAAGGACGAGGACCCGTACCTGTGGCTCGAGGAGGTCGACGGCAAGAAGGCCCTGGAGTGGGTGAAGGAGCGGTCCGCCCGGGACACCGCCGAACTGGAGGCCGTCCCCGAGTTCGCGGGGATCCACGCCCGCCTGCTGGAGATCTACAACGACCGCGCCCGCATTCCCTCGGCCGGCTTCCAGGGTCCCTGGCTCTACAACTTCTGGCAGGACGCCGAGCACGTGCGGGGCGTGTGGCGGCGCACCTTCCTGGACCAGTACGTGACCGCCGCACCGGTGTGGGAAACGGTGCTGGACCTCGACGCCCTGGCGACCGCCGAAGGGGAGAACTGGGTCTGGAAGGGGGCCAGTTTCCTGCAGCCGGAGGCCCGGCTCTGCCTGGTTTCCCTGTCGCGGGGCGGGGGCGACGCGGCCGTGGTGCGGGAGTTCGACACGGTCGCCAAGCGCTTCGTCGAGGACGGATTCACGGTGCCGGAGGCCAAGTCCCAGGTCAGCTGGCAGGACGAGGACACCCTGTGGATCGGCACCGACTTCGGCCCCGGATCGCTGACCGAGTCGGGCTACGCCCGGGTGGTCAAGCAGTGGCGGCGGGGCACCCCCCTGGCGAGCGCCGCGACCCTCTTCGAGGGCGCGCCCACGGACGTCTCGGTCGGCGCCTACACCAGCGTCCGGCCCGAGGGCCGCTACCACTTCGCCTACCGCACTCCCCGGTTCTACCGGGGTTCCTACTACCTGATCCTCGACGGGCGCCTGGTGAAGCTGGACCTGCCGGAGGACGCCCAGACCAGGGGGGTCTTCAAGGAGCAGCTGCTGGTCTCGCTGCGCTCGGACTGGGAGACCGGCGGCCGCACCTATCCCCAGGACGCCCTGCTGGCCATCGGGCTGGACGACTTCCTGGCCGGGAGCCGCGATTTCGCCGTGCTGTTCGCGCCGCAGGAACGGGTTTCCCTGGGCGGCGTCGGTACGACGCTGAACCACGTGCTGCTTACCACGCTCGACAACGTGCGCGGCCGGCTGTACCGGCTGGGGCTCGTGGACGGGGCATGGACCACCGAGGAGATCCCCCTGCCCGGCCTGGGCACCGTCGGCATCGGCTCGGCCAGCGACACCGACGACACCTTCTTCTTCACCTACCAGGACTTCCTGACCCCGTCGAGCCTGTACATCGTGCGGCCGGGCCGGGCGCCCGAACAGATCAAGACCACCCCCGAGCACTTCGACGCGGCGGGCATGACCGTCGCGCAGCACGAGGCGGTCTCGGCCGACGGCACGCGGATCCCCTACTTCGTCGTCATGCCCGCAGGGTTCGCGGCGAACGGGACCAATCCCACCATGCTCTACGGCTACGGCGGCTTCGAGCAGTCCATGAAACCCGGCTACTCCGGCGCGACGGGCGCGGCCTGGGTCGGCAAGGGCGGCGTCTACGTGCTGGCCAACATCCGCGGCGGCGGCGAGTTCGGCCCGCGCTGGCACCAGGCGGCGCTGCGGGAGGAACGCCAGCGCGCCTTCGACGACTTCATCGCCGTGGCCGAGGACCTGGTCGCGCGCAACATCACCTCGCCCGCGCACCTGGGCATCGCCGGCGGCTCCAACGGCGGCCTGCTGGTGGGCGCGGCTTTTGTCCAGCGGCCGGAGCTGTTCAACGCGGTGGTCTGCCAGGTGCCGCTGCTGGACATGAAGCGCTACAACAAGCTGCTGGCCGGCGCCAGCTGGATGGCCGAGTACGGCAACCCGGACACCGACGATTGGGAGTACATGAAGGCCTGGTCGCCCTACCAGAACGTGGACAAGGACCAGGACTACCCGAAGGTCTTCTTCACCACCTCGACCCGGGACGACCGCGTGCATCCGGGCCACGCCCGCAAGATGGTGCGGTTGATGAGCGACCTGGGCAAGCCGGTGTACTACTACGAGAACACCGAGGGCGGGCACGGGGTGGCCGCCAACCTCAACCAGCGGGCCTACATGTGGGCGCTGACGTACGCGTACCTGTGGAAGATGCTGCGGTAGCGGCCGCCCCGGTCAGGGCAGGCGGCCGGCGGGCACCCACCAGGCGCTGACGCGCGCCAGGAATCGCCCGTCCTTCACCGCCGGGTCGGCTGCCGCCAGTTCCCGCGCCTCGGCCAGGGAGCCGGCCTTCAGGATGGTCATGCCCACGAGATCGCCCCGGTCGCCGTCGCCGAAGCCGCCGGCGGCGACGGCCTGGCCCTCGTGCTGCAGGCGCAGCTGGTGCTGGATGTGGCCGCTGGTCACGGCGGCCTCGTGCTCGGCGTCGCCGGGGACATGGTCCGGGTTGGCCACCAGCAGCAGCACGTAGGCGGTTTCCCAGGCCTCGGGCAGGGGCAGGTCGGCGGCGGGGGCGCCCACGGCGGCGCCCAGAACCAACAGGGGCAGGCAGACGGCGACGAGTTCGCGGGGCATCGTGGCTTCCTCCGGCTGCGGTGAGCGGCGCGCGGTTGCGCCGCAGCCCCAGGATACGGTCGGTGCGCCGCCGCGGCCAGCCGTGCTAGGATGCGCGGCGGGATCGCCCCCCTTCACCGAGGAGACGCCATGACACGCCGCCTGGTGCGCCTGCGCCGGATCCTGCTCGTTGTCCTTGCCGCCCTGGTGGGCCTGCTCGCCGCCATCGCCCTGGCGGCGCTGCTGGCGGCGCGCGGCAGCCTGCCGCGCCTGGACGGCGAGCGCAGGGTGGCCGGCCTGGGCGTGGCGGTCACGGTGACCCGCGACTCCCTCGGCGTGCCCGACGTCGCCGCCGCCGACCGGCGCGACGCCGCCTTGGCCCTGGGCTGGCTGCACGCCCAGGACCGC
>JACZKN010000083.1 GCA_014859985.1 Candidatus Krumholzibacteriia bacterium
CCCAGGGCCAGCCCCGCCGCGGCCGCAACCACGAGCGGCCGCCGGCTGCGGGGCAGCAGCACCAGCAGCCACAGGGCCAACGTCAGCAGGAACACCAGCGGCAGTTCCAGCAGCACCGCCAGGGCGTACACCGCGGCCGGACGATAGAACACGAACAGCAGCGGCGGCAGCCAGACCAGCCAGGACCGGCGGGGGGCGCCTGCGGGCAGCAACCGTCCGGCCAGCAGGCGCAGCAGCAGGACGGTGCCGGCCCAGCAGGCGATCTGCAGCAGGCGCAGGCCGCGCAGCTGCGCCGCCGGCACGACCCGGTCGTCGGGCACCGGCTGGCCGCTGCCGGCCAGCTTGATCAGCACGGGATAGAGCGGGGACATGAAGGTGGGTTCGCCCCTCGGCGCGGCCAGCCCGTCCAGGGCGGCGGCCCGGTCCAGGTACCAGACCTCGTCCAGCACCGGCACCCGGGCGAAGACCGAGCGCTCGGCCTGCCGCAGCAAGGGCACCCACAGGGAGGCCGCCGCCACCACGGCCAGCAGCACCGGCAAGGCCACCTTCCGGCCCGCGGGCCGGCCGCCGGCGGGCCGTCCTGCCGGCCCGGGCCCGCTCACACGCTGAACCGGATCTCGAGGACGTCGCCGTCCTGCACCGCGTAGCCCTTGCCCTCGAGGCGCACCTTGTTGGCCGCCTTGGCGGCGGCCAGGCTGCCGGCGGCCACCAGGTCATCGTAGGCGGTGGTCTCGGCGCGGATGAAGCCCCGCTGCAGGTCCGAGTGGATGACGCCGGCGGCCTCGGGCGCGAGGGCGCCCCGGCGCACGGCCCAGGCGCGGCACTCGTCCGGGCCCACGGTGAAGAAGCTCTGCAGGTCCAGCGCGTGGTAGGACGCGCGGATCATGCGGTTGACCGCGGGCTCGGCGATGCCCAGGTCGGCCAGGAACTCGGCAGCGTCCGCGGGCGCCAGTTCGGCGAGCTCGGCCTCGATGCTGGCGCACAAGCCCACCACCTCGGCGCCCGCCGCGCGCGCGGTCTCGGCCACGTCGGCCGGCGGCTCCTGGTCCTCGCCGTGGTTCAGCACGACGATCAGCGGCTTCTGCGTCAGGAAGGAGTAGCCCGCGGCGATCTTCTTCTCGTCGGGGTTGAGGGCGAGATCGCGCAGAGGGCGCTCGGCCTCCAGCTGGGCGCGGAAGCGCTCCATGAGCGGCGGCTCCAGGGGGTTGGCCACCTTGCCCATGCGCTGCTTCTCCTTGGTCAGCTTCTCCAGCCGGTTCTCCACGATCTGCAGGTCGGCCAGGGTCAGCTCCAGGGCCAGGGTGGCCAGCTCGCCGGCCGGATCGGCGGGACCGTAGCCGCCGCCGAAGCAGCGGATCACCTGGGCCAGGGCGTCGACCCGGCGGCCGTGCTCCAGGAAGCGGGTGGCTTCGCGGGCGCCGTCGGCCCCGGCGCCGCCCTCGAAGCCGGGGATGTCCACCCACTCCACCTGCGCGGGCACGGTGCGCCGCGGGTTGAACATGGCGGTGAGCCGGTCCAGGCGCGGGTCGGGCACCTTGCCGATGGCGCGGTGGGGTTCGACCCCGCCCTGCCCGGTGGGCAGCCCCGCACCGGTGATGCTGTTGAACAGGGTCGTCTTGCCGGTGAACTTCACACCGATCAGGCCGATCTGCACGGGGTCCTCCCGGGCGCGGCCGTGCCCCACGGCCGGCGGCGCCCTGCTGCGGTCGGGGCGAGGGGGTGCCTGGCTAGCCGGAACTCGAGCCCGACGTGTTGGTCGGCGGAGCCTCTTCGAAGGTCTCCATGACCGACCAGGCCGAGTAGGGTCCCGGGCGGTCGGCGGAGCTGAACGCGCGCACGCGCACCATGTAGTCGCTGCCCAGGTCGACGGAGATGTGCACGGTCGTGCCGCCGACACGGTTCAGGACCGTGGTGTCACGGCCGTTGGCCACGAACTGCACGTCGTAGTAGGCCACCGGGGCGCCGGACGTCGGCGCCGTCCACCGGTAGGTCCAGATGCCGGTGGTTTCCGCCTGGCCGTGGGCAGGATCCTGGCCGCCCGTGAAGGCGCCGAGCACCGCCGCGAGGGTTCCGGCCGCCGCAAGGGTAAAAAATCTTTTCCTGGGAGCTCCCATGGGGAAGCCTTCCGTCAAAGGTTGAATGGCGGGCGGCAACGTCGTTGCCCTCAAAATTATACCGCTTTTGTCCTCGCGGCGCAAAATGATCCTGACGGCCGGATTCCGGACGCAAACGGCCAATCGTCGGCCGTTCCAGGGGATTCGCTGTTGCCTGACTCCCCCGCGGGACCGCATATTGCAACCGCGCCACGAACCCCACCGCGGCGCGCGGTCGCACACGGAGCAGCCCAGGCCGCCAGACCAAGGAAGGAACCGACGGCATGCCCCTTCTCCGGCGCTCGGCCTCCCTCATCACCGTCGCGATGCTCGCTGCAGTTGTTTCCGCCCGGGCGGCAACAATTGCCGTCCCCGGCGATCAACCCACCCTGGCGGCCGCCCTGGCGGCGGCCCAGGCAGGCGACCTGATCGAACTGGCTCCCGGCCGCTACGCCGAGTCCGGCCTGGCGGTGACCGTGCCCGTGACCATCCGGGGTCTGGGCAACCGTCCTGCCGACGTGGTGCTCGACGGCGACGGCCGCGCCCGCATCCTCTCGGTGGAGGACGTGGACGGCACGGTCGTGCTGCAGAACCTGACCCTGCGCGAGGGCTTCGCCGGCGGCCGGACCTCCCGCCTGCGCAGCGGCGGCGCGCTCTACGTGGCGCGCAGCCGGCTCGTGGTCCAGAACTGCCGCTTCGAGGAGAACCGGGCCGCAGCCCACGGCGGCGCCATCCGCTTCGTGAACGCGGACGGCCGGCTCTCCCAGTGCGTCTTCGTCGGCAACCAGGCGCTGCTTGGCGGCGGCGCCGTGGACTGCAGCTACGAATCCTCGCCCCGGGTGGACCGCTGCGATTTCATCGGCAACACCGGCGGCTGGGGCGGCGCCCTGTCCTGCCGCGGCTGGTCGTCGCCGGTCGTCGAGCGCACCTGGTTCACCGGCAACGCCACCAACGAGCTCTACGGGTACGGCGGCGGCGTGTTCGCGGACCTGGAATCGTCCCCCCGGCTCGCCCTGTGCACCTTCAGCTACAACCGGGCGGCCTACGGCGGGGCCCTGGGCGCCTTCCAGGGTTCGCGGGTGACCGTCGACCGCTGCACCGTCACCGGGAACATCGCCACCGGCGCCGGCGCGGGCATCTACTGCATCGACGGCTCGCCCGAGGTGACCGCTTCCATCGTCGCCTTCCAGGACGGTTCCGGGGTCGAGAGCGTGGGGCTGGCCCTGCCCGAACTCGGTTGCTCCAACGTGTACGGCAACTCGGGCAGCGACGTCAGCGGCCCGGTCACGGGCGTGCCCGGCGCCGGCCCCGTGATCAGCGCCGACCCGGACTTCTGCCGCGCCGCGCCCGCGGCCTCCGGCGCGATGACCATCGACCCCGCCTCCCCCAGCGCCGGCGGTGCCTGCGGCGTGATGGGAGCCTGGCCCGCCACCTGCACCCTGACCCAGCCCGTGGCGGCCAGTTTCGTCCCGACCGTCGACGGCGTCCGGACGGCGGTGTACTGGTCCGTGGCCGGCGACCACCCCGCCGCCGACTACCGCCTGACCTGGTCCCGGGGCCAGGACCCGGAACGGGAGCTGCTGGTGGAGCAGATCGGCTCCAGCGGCTTCGCCGCCTTCTCGGCCGAGCCCCCTGCCGGGGACGCCGGCGTCGCCTTCCGCCTCTACCTGCGCGGCGACGACGGCACCTGGCTGCTGCTGGCCGACAGCGGCTTCTCCACCGGGGGCGGCGACGGCGACGGCGAGGAGGAACTGCCTCCTGCGGTCAACCACCTGGCCGTGCGCAACTGGCCCAACCCGTTCAACCCGGAGACGACCATCGCCGTGACGGTCAAGCGCAGCGAACGGGTGCGCGTGGGCATCTACGGCCTGGACGGCCGCCGGGTGTGCGTGCTGGCGGACCGGGTGTTCGCCGAGGGCGAGCAGGAGCTGCGTTGGGACGGCCGGGACGACGCCGGGCGCGGCCTGTCGTCGGGCACCTACCTGGTGCAGGTGCAGAGCGAGTCCGAAGCCCGCACCCTCAAGATCACCCTGCTGAAGTAGATCCCGGCCCCCGCCGACGCGCGACGATTCCGGCGGAGGGCCGCCCGTCGGCGTCGAAGTCCTCGGCGTGGGCCAGCACCTCGCACAGCCCGGCGGGGAAGGCGCGCAGCAGTTCGCCGCGGGCCAGCCGGTGGCGGGGATGCGGATGGCCGGCGTAGCCGGGCGCATCACGGAAGGTGCGCAGGCAGGCCACGCCGCCGGGGGCCAGCAGGCCGGCGATCCGCCCGAGCAGCGGCCGATCCAGGAAGCGGAAGGCCGTGACCAGGGCCCAGGAACCTGCCGGCACGGCTTCCGGCCGGCGCAGGTCCGCGACCAGGAAGCGGCAGGCCACCCCGCGCGAGGCGGCCAGGCGGGCGCCGAGTTCCAGGGCCGGCGGCTCGTGGTCGATCCCCGTGGGACGCCACCCCCGCTCGGCCAGCCACACGC
>JACZKN010000084.1 GCA_014859985.1 Candidatus Krumholzibacteriia bacterium
GCCCCGCCCCCAGGTGCGGCGCCGCCGCCGCCGCGAAGGCGGGCAGGGCCTCGGCCGGGGCGATGAAGCGGCCCAGCATCCAGGCCTCGGGCAGGGTGCGGTGGGCGGCGTAGCCCGCCACCGCCGCGGGCATGTCCAGCCCCGCGGGCGGGAACAGCCCGGCGTAGTCGATCAGCCCCTCCATGAAGGCCCTGAAGGCGGTGCTCACGCGGGATCCTCCCCCAGCCAGGAGGCGCCGTAGCCCGGGTCCTCGCAGACCAGCGCCCCGCGCGCCACCTGCAGGGGCGCGAAGGTGTCGATCATCACCGCCAGCTCGTTGGTCTCCTTCTGGCCGATGGACGCCTCGGTGCGCCCCGGCTGCGGGCCGTGGGGCAGGCCGTCCGGATGGAGGGTCACCGACCCGGTCTCGATGCCGGCGCGGCTCATGAACTCGTCGTTGCAGTAGTAGAGCACCTCGTCGGTCATCACGTTGCTGTGGCTGTAGGGGGCGGGCACGGCCTCGGGGTGGAAGTCGTACAGGCGCGGCACGAACGAGCAGAGCACGAAGCGGTCGGCCTCGAAGGTCTGGTGCACAGGCGGCGGCTGGTGCAGGCGGCCGACGATGGGCTCGAAGTCGTGGATGCTGAAGGCCCACGGGTAGTAGCAGCCGTCCCAGCCCACGGTGTCGAAGGGATGATGGTCCAGGACCACGCGGTCGACGCGCGCGCCCAGCTTGGTCAGCACCGGGAACTCGCCGGTCTCGTCGTGGACCGGCAGCTCGGTCGGGGCGCGCAGGTCCCGCTCGCAGTAGGGGCTGTGCTCCAGCAGCTGGCCCTGGGCGCCCCGGTAGCGCTTCGGCGTGCGCACGTGGCTGGGGGTCTCGAGCACGAGATGGATGTGCTCCCTGCCCGCGTCCGGCAGCAGCCGGTGGATGATCCCCCGCGGCACCACCAGGTAGTCCCCCTCGCGGTAGGCCAGGCGGCCGAACTGGGACTCGAGCGTGCCCGACCCGCGGGTCACGTAGACGATCTCGTCGGCGCGGGCGTTGCGCCAGAACCAGGGGTCGGCGACCGCGGGCCGGGCCAGGGACACGACCAGGTCCGCATTGAAGAGCAGGGGCAGCCGGTCGCGGGTGGCGCTGGGGCCGGCCGTCTCCAGGCGGTGGCTGCGCAGGTGGCGCATGCGCAGCCGCGGGTCGGGATCGGCCTCCAGGGGCCGGGTCCAGGCCGTCTCCACCGCGACGACCGCCGTGGGCCGGCGCAGGGTGTACAGCAGGGACTGCAGACCCGTGAAGCCCAGGTTGCCCATCAGCTGTTCGTAGTGGATGCCGCCGCCCTCCTTGCGGAACACGGTGTGGCGTTTCGGCGGGACGGTCCCCAGCCGGTGGTAGTAGGGCATCGCCGCCTCCTTCCGCCCGTTCGCCGCTACAGGTTCCCCCGCAGCGCCTGCTCCTGCTCGATGGTCACGAACAGGGCCTTGAAGTTGCCCTTGCCGAAACTCTCGCTGCCCGCGCGCTGGATGATCTCGACGAAGAACGTGGGCCGGTCCTGCAGGGGCCGGGTGAAGAGCTGCAGCAGGTAGCCCGTCTCGTCGCGATCCACCAGGATGCCCAGCTCCCTGACCCGCTCGTGGTCCTCCGCGATCTCCCCGATGGTCTGCCAGACGTGGTCGTAGTACCCCGCCGGCACCTGCAGGAACTCCACGCCGTTGCGGCGCAGGGCGGCGATGGACCCGAGGATGTCGTCCGTGCGCAGCGCCAGGTGCTGCACGCCGGCGGTCACGTTGTGGTCGATGTACTCCTGGATCTGGCTCTTGCGGCGGCCCGCGGCGGGCTCGTTGATGGGGAACTTGATGCGCCGGTCGTCGGTGGCGACCACGGTGCTGCGCAGGGCCGTGAACTCGGTGGAGATGTCCTTGTCGTCGTAGGAGACGAAGCGGTCCATGCCCAGCACCTCGTCGTACCAGCGGACCCAGGCGTCCATGCGGTTGTCCTCGACGTTGCCCACCACGTGGTCGATGCAGGAAAGGCCCACGCCCTCGCCCTTGATCTCCTGGATGCGGAACCCGGGCAGGAAGCCGCGGTAGCCGCCGCGCTCGACGAAGGTGTGCACCACCTCGCCGTAGGTCTGGATCTTGGCCATCTTCACGGTGCCCTGGTCGTCGCTGAACTCGCGGGGCGGGCGGTCGCTGGTGGCGCCGCGGGCCACGGCCTCGTCGTGGATGGCGGCGGCGTCCCGGACCTCGAAGGCGATGTCGCGCACGCCGTCCCCGTGCAGGGTCAGCCAGATGTTCAGGGAGTCGTCGTGGTGCAACGGCGTGGTGAACACGAGCCAGATGTCGCCCTGGCGCAGCACGTAGCTGGCGCGCTTGCGGTAGCCGGTCTCCGGCCCGCGGTAGGCGACCTGGTCGAAGCCGAAGGCCTTGCGGTAGAAGTAGGCGGCCTGCTTGGCGTTGCCGACGAGGAACTCGACGTGGTGGATGCGCTTGAGTTCCAGGGACATGTCCGTCGCTCCTCTCGTGTGGTCCGGGATTCGCGACAGGATTAGCGGCAATCGTGGCCGATGTCAACCGCGCCCGGCGCTGGCCGGCCGCCGGAAATGCTGTAACCTGGGGGGCGGCGCGCCGTGGGGACCACCGCGACACCAGGCCGCCGCCACCCGGAACACCGACGGAAGGCCCCTGCCCGTGACCAGCCGCATCGAGCGCGCCCTCGCCCTGCGCGAGGGCGAGACCGGCCCCCTGCTCCTGTCCTGCCTGCTGTTCTGGCTCCTGATGTCGGGCTACTACATCCTGCGGCCCATCCGCGACGAGATGGGCATCGCCGGCGGCCAGGACCTGCTGCACACCCTGTTCCTGGTGACCCTGGCGGTGACCGCCCTGGCGGCGCCGGCGGTGGGCTGGCTGGTGCGGCGCTTCCGGCGCGAGGTCTTCCTGCCGGTGGCCCTGCGCTTCTTCGCCCTGAACCTGGTGATCTTCTACCTCGCCCTGCGCTTCGCCGGCGAGGGGACCCTGGTCTGGGCGGGCCGGGTCTTCTACGTGTGGCTGAGCGTGTTCAACCTCAGCGCCCTGTCGCTGTTCTGGTCCTTCATGGCCGACGGCATGGGCTACGAGCGGAGCCGGCGGCTCTTCGGCATCGTGGCCGTGGCCGGGACCGTGGGCGCCGTCTTCGGCAGCGGCCTGACCACGCTGCTGGTGTCGGCGGTGGGGCGGCCGAACCTGCTGCTGGTGGCGATGGTGCTGATCGAGGCGGCGGCCCGGGGCATCGGGCCCCTGTCGCGGCGCTTCGACCGCGCGGGCGGCGCCGCATCGGCCCAGCCGGACACGGGCATCATGGCGGGCGTGACCCGCACGGCCCGCTCGCCCTACCTGCTGGGCATCGCCGGCTTCCTGTTCTGCTACACCATGAGCAACACCTTCCTCTACTTCGAGAAGACGCGCATCGTGGCCGAGAGCGTCGCCGGGAGCGACGCCCGCGCCGCCGTGCTGGGCGAGATCGACATGTGGGCCAACCTGCTGACCCTGGTGGTGCAGCTGCTGCTGACGGGCCGCCTGCTGCGCAGCCTGGGCGCGGGGCCGCTGCTGCTGCTGCTGCCGCTGGGCTTCGCCGGCGCCTTCCTGGCCCTGGGCGCCTGGCCGACCCTGACCCTGTTCATCGTCCTGCAGACGGTGCTGCGGGCGGCGAACTACGCCCTGGCCAAGCCCGCGCGCGAGACCCTGTTCACGGTGGTGCCGCGGGAGGACCGCTACAAGGCCAAGAACTTCATCGACACCTTCGTCTACCGGGGCGGCGACGCGGTGGGCTCCCTGGTGACCCAGGCCGCGGCGGTGATCGCCTGGGTGGCGGTGCCGGTGGCGGCCGGCTGGGCGCTGCTGGCGGTGTACCTGGGCCGCCGGCAACGGCAACTGGCGGCGGGCGAGGCACCGCCGGCGCCGGTGGCCG
>JACZKN010000010.1 GCA_014859985.1 Candidatus Krumholzibacteriia bacterium
GGTCGCGGCGGCCGCGACCACCAGCCCGGCGGCACGCACCGCCCGGGAGCGGACGAACCCCGGCAAGGCCTCGGCCTCCAGGAACACCGGCACCCGCTCGCGGCGCAACGGCTCCATGGCGCGGTAGGCCGCCAGGGGCACCGACGCCAGGATCGGCGCGTCGAAGCCCTCGGGCACCGGGCGCGGGGGCAGCGAGCCCAGCAGGCCGAACAGGGCCTGCAACCCGGCGTGCTCCCGCCGACAGCCCTCGCAGGCGCGCAGATGCAGGAACACCGCCACGGACCTGGTCTTCTCCAGGGTCCCGTCCAGGTACTCCTGCAGGTCCCCGCGGCAGTCCGCGCAGGCCAGGGTCATGCCGTCTCTATCGTTGCGGCCTTCCATGACCGCCTCCTTCCCCGACGTTCCCGCTGCCGTCCTTCGGCGCAAGCATAAGGGCAACGGGCGACGGTTGGCTACCGACTCGGGGGGAAACGGTCCGGGACGCGCCCGGATCCGTTTCCGCCCCTCGTTCAGGCAGGTGTCGTATCCCCCGACATTGATTTGATCACCTACCTGCAGGGGTCATACGGCGGCGCGACCCGGGGGTTTCACGGTTTCGGGAATATTTCCCGGCCGGCGGGGGCCCGGCTCAGATGTCGTAGGCGCGGGCCTTGAGCATCTGCTGCACCAGGTTGCGGGCCCGGTGGATGCGCGCCTTCACCGTGCCCAGGGGCAGGCCCAGGACGTCGGCGATCTCCTCGTAGCTCAGCTGCTGGTCGTGCCGCAGCAGGGTGATGGCCTTGTAGTGGGGCGGCAGCTCGGCGATGACCTCCTCCAGCTTCTCCAGGGCTTCCTTGCGCTGGAGCACCTGGTCCGGCCCCGGCAGTTCGGAGGGGATCTGGAACTCGTACTCCTGCCCGTCCTGGCCGACGGTGCCGTCCAGCGACAGGAAACGCAGGCGGTTGCGCCGCAGGTGGTCGATGCAGTGGTTGGTGGCGATGCGGAAGAGCCAGCTGCTGAAGGCGTATTCCTCGTCGAAGCGGTCCAGCAGGGAGAAGACCTTGATGAAGACCTCCTGCCCCAGGTCGCGGGCGTCCTCGGGGTTGCGGGACATGCGGTAGCAGAGGTTGTAGATCGGCCCGCGGTACCGTTCCAGGATTTCCCGGAAGGCATCCTCCTCGCCCCGCTTGCAGCGGCGGATGGTCTTGAGATCCTGGTGGCGGTCGAACATCCCTGGCTTTCCCCGGCACCCGGCGGCGACCGGTCGGGCGAAGATAGGCGCGGTCCCGGCGCCCGGTCAACCACGCCGTCGCGGGGCGGCCGTCGCCGGGCGCCCGTGCCCACGCACCGGGGCCCGGGTTGACACCCCGCCGGGCGGGATCTAGACTGCCGGCGTGCCGGGCCCCGGCCGCGCGGCGGCGGGCCTTCTTGAGCCCACTTCAGGGAGCAGTGCCCCATGAGCTACATCGAGATGATCCAGGCCCGCGAGATCCTCGACTCCCGCGGCAATCCCACCGTCGAGGTGGACGTGTTCCTCGAGGACGGCACCGTCGGCCGGGCCGCCGTGCCCAGCGGCGCCTCGACCGGCGAGCACGAAGCCATCGAGCTGCGGGACGGGGACAAGGACCGCTACGGGGGCAAGGGCGTGCTGCAGGCCGTCGCCAACGTGCAGGACCTGGAGGACGAGCTGACCGGCGTCGACGCCACCGACCAGGGCCTGGTCGACCGCATCATGATCGAGCGGGACGGCACCCCCAACAAGGGCAAGCTGGGCGCCAACGCCATCCTGGGCGTCTCCCTGGCGGTGGCCAAGGCCGCGGCCGCCAGCGTGGGCCTGCCTCTATACCAGTACATCGGCGGCGTCCAGGCCCGCACCCTGCCGGTGCCCATGATGAACGTCCTGAACGGCGGCGCCCACGCCGACAACAACGTGGACATCCAGGAGTTCATGATCATGCCGGTGGGCGCGCCCACCTTCGCCGAGGCCCTGCGCTACGGCGCCGAGACCTTCCACGCCCTGAAGAAGATCCTGGCCGAGAAGGGCCTCGCCACCAGCGTGGGCGACGAGGGAGGCTTCGCCCCCAACCTGGGCAGCAACCGCGAGGCCCTGGACCTGCTGATGGCCGCCATCGAGAAGGCGGGCTACCGGCCCGGCGAGGACATCGTGCTGGCGCTGGACGTGGCCGCCAGCGGCATGCACCAGGACGGCTCCTACCTCCTGCCGGCCGAGGGCGGCGAGCCCTGGCCCGCCGAGCGCCTGGTGGCCTGGTACAAGGAGCTGGTGGACAACTACCCCATCATGTCCATCGAGGACGGCCTGGACGAGAACGACTGGGCCGGCTGGGGCAAGCAGTTCGAGGCGCTGGGCAACCGCGTGCAGATCGTGGGCGACGACCTGCTGGTGACCAACCCCGCGCGCCTGCGGCGCGCCATCGCCGAGGGCTGCTGCAACAGCATCCTGATCAAGCTGAACCAGATCGGGTCGCTGAGCGAGACCCTCGAGACCATCGAGATCGCCAAGCGCGCCCGCTACACCAACGTGATCAGCCACCGCAGCGGCGAGACCGAGGACGCCACCATCGCCAACCTGGCCGTGGCCATCAACGCCGGCCAGATCAAGACCGGGTCCCTGTGCCGCAGCGACCGCGTCGCCAAGTACAACGAGCTGCTGCGCATCGAGGCGGAGCTGGACGACCTTGCCCTTTACCCCGGGCTGGACTGCTTCTACAATCTGCGCTGACCCGACGGCGGGGCGGGCCCCGGTCCCGCCCCGCATCCCGGTGGGGAACGGAATCCCCGGAACGGAGCACGACGGAACGTGGTCAATCGCGAATCCCCTGCCGGCGGCGACCGCCGCACCTACGCCCGCGGCGTGCCCCAGCGCGGCGACCTGGCGCGCCGCTCCCTCCTGGCCCTGGTGGTGGGCGCCGCGGCTGTGTTCGCGGTGCTGGCCCAGTTCGGCGAGAACGGTATCGTCACCTGGTGGCGGCTGCGGGGCGAGACGGCCCGGCTCGAGGGCCAGGTCGCCGACCTGGAACGGCAGAACGCCCTGGTCGACGCCCGCCTGGCCGAACTCGCGGCCGACCCCGAGGCCGTGGAGTTCCTGGCCCGCGAGCGCTACGGCATGCGGCGCCCGGACGAGGAGGTGCTGACGGTGCTGCAGGCACCGTCGGCGGACCCGGCCGCGGCCGACGCCCTGCCTTGACTTCGCCGGGGACGGTGCCTATATTCGGGGCTCGCCGCCGAGGCGGCAACCACAGGATCCGGTTGCGGGGTGGAGCAGTCTGGTAGCTCGTTGGGCTCATAACCCAAAGGTCACAGGTTCAAATCCTGTCCCCGCTACCACTTTGGAGAAGGAGGAGCCGCGCCCGCGGGTCCTCCTTCGCTCATCAGGCGCAGCGCCGCTGCGGGCTGGCCAGGGCCGCCCGCGCACGCTATCATGCTGCCTCGCCCGTCGGCAGGGCGCGGGCCCGCGCCGCGCGCCCCTTCCCGGTCCCCGGAAGTCACGGCATGCGCAACCGCTTCGGTCTGTTGTACGGCGTCCTGGTGGCCCTGCTGCTGACCATCGGCATCTGGTGGGTCTACTTCCTGACCCACGAGGGACGGGTCTACACCGAATACCGCCTGCAGAAGCTCGCCACCGACCGCCTGCACGCCAGCTTCCTGATCCAGGCCGACCAGCAGATCGCGGGCGACCCGCAGCAGTTCCTGGGCGAGACCTTCCCCCACCTGGTCTACCGCCGCACGCCCGACGGCTGGGACGTGGAGATCGAGCCGGCGGCCCTCGCGCGGATCCGCGCCGAGTCGGCCACCACCCGCAACATGTTCCTCTACGAGGGCCTGGTCTTCCTGCTGCTGCTGGCGGCCGGCTCGACCATCCTGATGCTCTCGGTGCGCAGCGAGAGGCGCTTCAAGCAGGCGCGGGAGCTCTTCCTCGCCGGCGCCACCCACGAACTGAAGACACCCCTGGCCAGCCTGCGCCTCTACGCCGAGACCCTCGGCCGCGAGGGCCTGAAGGACCAGGACCGCGCGCGCATCCACCGCAGCATGGTCAAGGACGTCGGGCGCCTGGAGACCCTCGTGGACGAGGTCCTGTCCATGAGCGCCGACGACACCTTCGACCAGGGCCCCCGCCAGCGCCTGGACCTGCTCGACGAGTGCGCGGCCGTGCTGGAGGACCTGCGCCGCTTCGCCGGCGAGACCGGCGTGACCCTGGACCTGACCGGCGCCCGCGGCGCCACCGTCTTCGGCAACCGCACGATCTTCGCCCTGGCCCTGCGCAACCTGGTGATCAACGCCGTGCGCCACTGCCCGCCGCCGGTGCGCATCGGCGTCACGGTCGAGCCGGGCAAGCGCTGGCACCGCGTGACGGTCCGGGACGACGGCCCGGGGATCCCGCGGCGCCTGCACGACCGCATCTTCGAGTGCTTCTTCAGCGCGACCGGCGGCGGGGCCCGGACGCAGGGAGCGGGGCTGGGCCTGTACCTGGTCAAACGCAACGTGGACAACCTCGGCGGCAGCGTCGAACTGGACAGCGAGGAGGGCCGGGGCAGCGCCTTCACGATGGTGCTGCCGGCCATGACGACGGTGGGCTAGGACCCGGGCGCGTACCGGGCCGGACCGTGAAGGAGTGATCGCCATGAAGCGGAGGATCCTGGTCGTCGAGGACGACGCCCACCTCGCCGACGGCCTGCGCATCAACCTCGAGCTCGAGGGCTACGACCCGGTGCTCGCGGGCACCGCCGAGGCGGGTCTCGACCTGTGGCGACGCGGCGGTGTCGAGCTGATCCTGCTGGACGTCATGCTGCCGGGCATGGACGGCTTCGAGTTCTGCCGCCTGGTGCGGCGCGAGGGCGACCGCGTGCCGATCCTCTTCCTGACCGCGCGCGGCGGCAACAGGGACCGCATCCGCGGCCTGGACGAGGGCGGCGACGACTACATCACCAAGCCGTTCGAGCTGCAGGAACTGCTGGCCCGCATCAAGTCCATCCTGCGGCGCCTGGACTGGTTCCGCGGCACGGAGGCGCCCGAGACCCTGCGCATCGGCCGCGCCGAGGTGAACCTGCGGGCCTACCAGGCCACGACCCCCGACGGCGTCATCGACCTCAAGGAGAAGGAGGCGATGATCCTGCGCCTGCTGCGCGAGCACGCGGGCGAGCCGGTGGACCGCGAGACCATCCTCGACCGGGTGTGGGGCTTCGGCGCCTATCCCACCACGCGCACGGTGGACAACTTCATCCTGGCCCTGCGCAAGATCGTCGAGGAGGATCCGCGCAACCCCCGCCACATCCTGACGGTGCACGGCGTGGGCTACCGCCTGGTGACCGGTCCGCGCGGCGCCGGCGACAGGCAGGGCGCTTGAGCGCCGGCGGCGGCGGCGACCTCGACGCCCTG
>JACZKN010000085.1 GCA_014859985.1 Candidatus Krumholzibacteriia bacterium
GGCGACGGTGGCAGGCCTCCCCACCGCTCGACGAGGTCAGCCCCCAGGCGGCCAGCCGTTGGCGGGTGTCTGCGGGGGGCAGTCCCGGTCCCATGATCAGGATGTGGGGCACGTCGGTCCTTCCCGCGGCCCGGGGCCGCCTGCGCGGCAGCGCGGTTTGTCGTGGCGCTGGTGGACCTGAACCTGCCCGGCGAGTCCGGCGCCGACCTGGTCCGCTGGTTGCAGGCCCGGGCCACCGGGCCTGCGGTGGTGCTGATGACGGGTGCGGACGGCGGTGCCGAGCCGCTGTCCCCGGTGGGGGACGGCTGCGCCGCCGTGGTCAGCAAACCCCTGGACTTCGCCGACCTGCCGGCGCTGCTGACCCGTGCGGCGGCCCGGCACGGCGGGGCGCGAACGCGGAAGGAACCGAACCACGATGACTAGCGCACTGCGAGGGACAGCTGCGGCCGTCCTGTTGGCCGTGGCCGTGGCGCCCGGCGGGGCCGCGGCCCAAAGCGGCCGCCTTGCCGAGCTGGTCGCGGTCCGGGGCGACACCCTGGTGCTGCCGGGCCCGGGCCGGGTGACGGGCCTGAGCGCGGCGGGGGCCGACTCCCTGGCCTTCCTGCTCGAGGTCCCGGCCGCCCAGGCGGCCTCGGGGCGCCGCGAGGTACGCCTGCTGCTGCAGGACACCGGCGGCCGCGTCCTCTATGCTGCGGACTTCACCGGCGTGCTCGACCGCGCCCTGGCCTGGACGGGCCGGGCGTTCTACGCCTGCGGCGACGCGCCCGACGGCACCTCCATCCTCTACGAGATCCGGCCCGACAGCCTGGGCCAACTGCTGGTGGAGGAGGCCTTCACCGCGCCTGGCCACCGACCCATGGCCCTGGCCTGGGACGGGCGCTACCTGTGGCTCTCCGACCGGGACTCGGGCCGGCTGGACCGCTTCGACCCGCAGGTGGACGAGTTCACCCGGTTCGTGGCGGCGCCGGGCTTCTCCCCCTGCGGGCTGGCCTGGGACGGTGCGAGCATGTGGTTGACCGACGCGGGCACCGGCCGGCTGTACCGCCTGGCCGGTGCGCGCCTGGCCTGCAACGGCGTGGTCGATACCGCCTCCTTCCTGCAGCGGGGCGCCGACACGCTGCTCTGGCACGACGGGTCGCGCCTCTGGTATCTTCCTGAGGGGCAAGGGATTGCCGTACGCTTGGAGTTTCGCTGAGTCAGGACCTTGACAGGCGGGTTTCGCGGGACTAACGTGGAATACGAAAACAGTTTTCAAAATCGGAAACTGGCCGCGGCAGCTCGCAGTGGACGCTGAACTGAACGAGACGGCGCTTGCCGTCTTTCCCCCTGGAGAGGTTACCCATGGCGCCCGTGAAACCGAAGAAGCAGATCGACGAGAACCTCGTCAAGGAGAAGGAAACGGCCTTCGCGGAGTTCATCCAGCGCAAGGGCCTGAAGACGACCCGCCAGCGGAACACGATCATCGCGACGTTCTTCCGGCTGCAGGGCCATATATCGGTGGAGGAACTCCTCAACGAGGTCAAGAAAGCCAATCCCCGCATCGGCTACGCCACCGTCTACCGGACCCTGCACCTGCTGGTGGAGAGCGGTTTGGTGGAGGAGCGCCGGTTCGGTGACGGACTTGCCCGCTACGAGGGTCATTCGGACGTGGAGCACCACGACCACATGATCTGCCTCGATTGCGGCGAGATCTTCGAGTTCTACAACCCGCGTCTCGAGGCCTTGCAGGAGAAGCTGGCCGAGGAGAACGATTTCCAGATCTACCGCCATCGCCTGGAGCTGTACGGTGCCTGCAAGGACAAGGAAGCCTGCTCCCACCGCAAGCGGAAGAAGGTCGAGCAGGCCGCCGGCTGAGTCCCCGGTCGGTCCGGCCTCTGCCGCCTGGCTGAACATCGACGTCGACGGCGGCGCCCTCAGCCGGAACATGCAGGTGTTCCGCTCGCTGGTGGCGCCGCCGACCCTCCTGATGGCGGTGGTCAAGGCCGACGCCTACGGGCACGGCGCGGCCATCGCCGCCCGTGCCTTCCTCAAGGGCGGCGCCGACCTCCTGGGTGTGCACAGCGTGGCCGAGGCGCGCGTCCTGCGGGACGCGGGCCTGGCCGCGCGCGTCATCGTGCTGGGCCCGGTCCTGGCCTGGGAGGCGGCTGCGGCCGCGGACCTGGACGCAGAGTTGACGGTCGGGTCGCTGGCGGCGGCCGAGGCGGTGGCGGCCGCCCGCGTGCCGTTGCGGGTGCACCTGAAGGTGGAGACGGGGGTCAACCGCCAGGGCCTGGTCGAGAGCGAGCTCGCCGCGGCGCTGGACCTGCTGCGCGGCGCCCCGGGCGTCGCGGTCGTCGGCCTCGCCAGCCACTTCGCCGACATCGAGGACACCACCGACCACGGCTTCGCCGAGGCGCAGCTGGCGCGCTTCGCCGGGTACCGCGAGCGCCTGCACGCCCTGGGGGTGACCGCGCCCGAGGTGCACATGAGCTGCAGCGCGGCGGTCCTGCTCTTCGACCGCACCCACGCGGACATCGCGCGGGTGGGGGTTTCCGCCTACGGGATCTGGCCGTCCCGGGAGACCAGGGTCTCGGTGCGCCAGCGCGGGCGCGCCGAGCCCCGCCTCGAGCCGGCTGTGACCTGGCGGGTGACCGTGGCCCAGGTGCGCGACGTGCCCGCCGGCCAGACCGTGGGCTACGGCCGCACCTGGAAAGCCATGACCGACAGCCGCATCGCCGTGCTGCCGGTGGGCTACGCCGACGGCTGGCCGCGGGCGCTGTCGGGCCGGGCCCACGTGCTTGTGCGCGGGCGCCGCGCGCCGCTGGTGGGCCGCATCTGCATGAACCTGTGCATGGTGGACGTGACCCACGTGCCCGGGGCCGCGGCCGGCGACCCGGCCGTGCTGCTGGGACGGCAGGGCGACGAGGTGATCACCGCCGAGATGCTCGCCGACCAGCTGGGCACCATCGCGTACGAGGTGCTGACCCTGCCGCGCGCCGGCTGGACCCGCCGCGAGATCTGACCGTTGCCGCCCGGTACCGCCGGGCCGCTCTTCCCCGGAGGAACCCATGCTCGACCGCATCCAGCAGTTCTTCAACCAGCGCATCGCCGACCAGGCGCCCCTGGACGACGCGGCGCGGCTGCGCATCGCCACCTGCGCGCTGCTGCTGGAGGCCGCCCACGCCGACCGGGACTTCAGCGCCCGGGAGCGCCAACTCGTGGCCGACCTGGTGGCTCGGCGCTTCGGCCTGGACCAGGCGGACGCCGAGGACCTGCTCGCCCTGGCGGAGCAGGAGCGGCTCGGCGCCGACGACCTCTTCCAGTTCACCCGCCTGGTGGACGCCGACTTCCCCCGGGCCCGCAAGCTGGCGGTGATCGAGCTGATGTGGCGCGTGGTCTACAGCGACGGCGTGCTCGAGGCCCACGAGGACGCGCTGATGCGCAAGGTGGCCAAGCTGCTGGGCGTGCGGCCGGACGAGCTGATCGCGCTCAAGCTGAAGGTCAAGGGCGACGGCGGCTGAAAACCGGATACGTCTTGTCGAGTTGCCCCGCGGCGGCCGGCGATGCTAGAATGATGGGGCCCGGCATGGTGCCGGGATCCGCATCCCCGGTGATCGCCCATGCTGCGCCACTTCGCCGCCATCCTCCTCGCCGTGACCGCGGCGCCCGCTTCCGCCGCCTGGGTGGGGGACGGGGAGCCGCGCCCGCCGGTGATCGCGGTCGACGGCGCCGATCCGGCCCTCCTGCGGGTCACGGTGGCGGTGCCCGGCCTGCTGGTCGAGAGCGTCGAGACCGCGGGCCGCACCCTCAGCCGGGTCACCCTGCCCGGCGGCCATCTGCCCCTGGTCGCGGGCGGGCCCGAGTTGCCGTTCCTGCCGCTGAACCTGGCGATCCCCGGCCAGGGCGAGCCCGTGCTGCGGGTGGTCGCCGAGCGCTGGCACGAGGTGGCCGCGCCGCCGCCGCTGCCGTCCCGGGGCAACCTGCCGCGCACGGTGCGCCCCCGGGACCAGCCCCTGGTCTTCGGCCCCGCCTACCGGGACGGCGGCGTGCACCCGGCCGCCGTGGTGGTGCCCGGCCGTCCCTACATCCTGCGCGACGTCAGGGGCCTGGGCCTGCGCCTGCACCCGGTGCGCTGGGACGCCGACCGGGGCGTGCTGCTGGTGCTAGAGGAGATCGTCCTGGAGGTGGAGACCCGCGGCCGCGCGCCGCTTCGCCAATCCGCCGGCTCCGGCGGACAAGTACCGGCCCCTGGCCACGGGCGGCCGCCTGCTGGTGGTGGCGCCGCAGGCGTTCGTGCCGGTGCTCGAACCCTTCCTGCAGTGGAAACGGGAGCGCGGACTGGAGCCCCTGGTCCTGACGGTGGAGCAGGCCGGCGGCACCGCCGAGGCCATCGCCGACTCGGTGGCCGTCCGCTTCGCCGAACCCGCGGGCCTGACCTACCTGGTGCTGGCGGGCGACGTCCCCCTGGTGCCGGGCTTCAAGGGCGCCTTCGAGCAGGCGGACGACGACACCCGCTACGCCCAGGTGGCGGGCGACGATCTCTATCCCGACCTCTTCGTCTCCCGGGTCTCGGCCCGCGACACCCTGGAGCTGCGCACCCAGCTGGTGAAGTTCGTGCGCTACGAGCGGGACCCCGACCCGGACGGCGCCTGGTACGCCCGCGCCGCCGGCGCGGCCTCGAACCTGGGCGACCCCACCGACGCGGTGCTGGCGGACCGCCTGCGCGACGACCTGCTGGGCTGGACCTTCGCCTCCGTCGACCGCATCTACGAGCCCGACGCCACCGGCGCGATGATCAGCGCGGCGCTCGACGAGGGGATCAGTCTGCTGAACTACCTGGGCCACGGCTCGGGCTCGTCCTGGTCCAACCCGCCGTTCGACAATGCCGACGTGCACGCCCTGGCCAACGGCTGGATGAACCCCTGGATCGTGGACGTGAGCTGCGCCAACGGCCGCTTCAGCGACGCGGAGTGCTTCGCCGAGGCCTGGCTGCGCAGCGGCACGCCCACCGAGCCCCGGGGCGCCATCGCCATGTACAGCGCCTCGACCACCACGCCCTGGGTGCCGCCCACGGTGATGCAGGCCGAGACCGTCGACCTGCTGGCCACGGGAGAGGCCGACGAGATCGGCGCCCTCTGCCAGCACGGCATCATGAAGGTGCTGGATGTCTACCCGGGGGACGAGGGCCGGCAGCTGGTGGAGCAGTACAACATCTTCGGCGACTGCTCGCTGCAGGTGCGCACGGCGGCGCCGCGGGCGCTGACGGTGGTCCACCACGGCCAGCTGGCCGTGGGCGTCGACGTCTTCCCGGTCGATGCGGGCATCGCCGGCGCGCGGGTCGCGGTCACCAGCGCGGGGGTGCTGCACGGCACCGCCCTTACCGACGCGACCGGCTACGCCGCGGTGCCGCTGGCCGTGCCGGTGCTCGAGCCCGGCAGCGTGGTGCTGACGGTGACCGGCCGCAACCTGCTGCCCCACCGCCGGGCGGTGCCGGTGACGGTGCCGGTC
>JACZKN010000086.1 GCA_014859985.1 Candidatus Krumholzibacteriia bacterium
CGTCGCCGGCTGGTGGCAGGCCGTGGGTGCGATCGTGGACGCGGCCCTGCCCGGCAAGGGCCGCCCGCTCCAGCGGCAGCGGGTCCGGGACAAGGACGAGGCCTTCGGCGAGGTGCGGGCCGAGACGGCGGCCGCCCTGGAGGCCCTGGCCCAGGCCGCCGAGGCCTTCGCCCGGCTGGCCGCCGCCGCCACCGCCCTGGAGGATCTGGGCGGCGCCCTGGAGGACGACCTGGCGCAGCTGGCCCAGGCCGGCCAGCTGCTGCGCCTGCTCCACCACGACGTGCGCTTCCTGATGACCGACCAGGGCGAGAACTGGGTCACCTGGCTCGAGCCGGCTCCCCGCCACGGCGCGCGCCTGCTGGGGGCCACGCCCCTGGAGGCGGGGGACCTGCTCCGGGAGTACTGGTCCGTCGCGGACACCCAGCCGGTGATGACCAGCGCCACCCTGGCCGTCGGCGAGGATTTCAACCACATGCTGGGGGAGCTGGGCCTGGACCGCCGCCGTCCGCCGACCTTGACCCGGGCCTGCCCCTCGCCCTTCGACTTCCACCGCCAGGCGCTGGTGCTCGCGCCGTCGCGCTTCGCCGCGCCGGAGGCCCCGGATTTCGGGCGCGCCGTGGGCGAGGTGCTGCGCGACCTCGCGCTGCACACCGGGCGCAAGACCCTGGGCCTGTTCACCTCCTACAAGATGATCGCCGAGGCCGCGGAGGTGCTGGAGGCGGCGGGCCTGGGCGAGCGTCCGGACCCGGTCCACGGCCGCCCTGCCCTGCTGGTGCAGCGGCCCCAGGGCGCGGCCGGCGCCCTGGCCGACCGTTTCCGCCGCCTGGAACGCGCCGTGCTCCTGGGCACGGCCACGTTCTGGGAGGGGGTCGACTTCCCGGGCGAGGACCTGGAGATCCTGGTGGTGGCCAAGCTGCCGTTCCTGGTGCCCAACGATCCGTGGGTGGAGGCGCGCTGCGACCGCCTGAGCGCCGCCGGCGAGAATCCCTTCACCAGTTTCATGGTGCGCGACGCGGTGCTGCGGCTGCGCCAGGGCTTCGGCCGCCTGATCCGCCGGCCCAGCGACCGCGGCGTGGTGGTCATCCTCGACACGCGTTTGCACACGCGCGGCTACGGCGCTACGTTTCTGGGCGCCCTGCCCGTCCTGCCGACGGGCTTCGGCGACACGGCGGAAATGCTGGAGCGCGTGGACCGCTTCTTCCGCCAGGTTTGACCCCCGACCCGCCGGAGCCGTGACGGTGAACGAGACCCGCGCCGCCTTCGTCATCGGACGCGACACCCTGGATCTGGAGGGTTTCAGGGCCGTCGTCGGCGGCCGCCGGGCCGTGGTCCTGGGCGACGAGGCCCGCGCCCGCATCGCCGGCTGCGACCTTTTCCGCCGCCGGCTGCTCGCCTCGGACCGCCGCATCTACGGGGTCAACACCGGCTTCGGCCGCCTCGCCGACACGGTCATCCCGCCCGCGGACCAGGCCCGACTGCAGCGCAACCTGGTGCGCAGCCACGCCGTGGGCTGGGGGCCGCCCCTGGACCCGGCCGCGGCGCGCGGCATGGTCCTGCTGCGGGCGCTGAGCCTGGCCCACGGCTACTCGGGGGTGCGGGTCGAGGTGGTGGAGCAGCTGCTGTGGCTGCTGGACAGCGGCCTGCACCCGTGGATCCCGTCGCGCGGCTCGGTGGGCGCCTCGGGGGACCTGGCGCCCCTGGCGCACCTGGCGCTGGTGCTGATGGGCGAAGGGCACCTGCTGGACACGGGCGGGGCGCGGCAGGAGGCGGCGCCGGTCCTGGCGGGCCTCGGGCGTCCCGGCCTGGAGCTGCAGGCGAAGGAGGGGCTGGCGCTGATCAACGGCACCCAGCTCATGAACAGCCTGGGACTGCTGGCGGTGGGGCGCGCCCTGGACCTGGTGGGCACCGCCACGGTGGCGGCAGCCCTTTCCCTGGAGGCCCTCGAGGGCAGTGCCCAGCCCTTCGGCGCCGCGTACCACGCCCTGCGCCGGCACCCGGAGATCGCCGACGTGGCCGCCGGCATCCGCGGGCTCCTGGCCGGCAGCGAGGTGTTGGCCGGCCACCGCGGCTGCGCCCGGGTGCAGGATCCCTATTCGGTGCGCTGCGCGCCCCAGGTGATCGGGGCCACCCTGGGGGTGGTGCGCCAGGCCGGCAAGGTGCTGCTGCGGGAGGCCGCCTCGGTCACCGACAACCCCGTGCTGCTACCGGAAAGCGGCGAGGTGATCACCGGCGGCCACTTCCACGGCCAGCCCCTGGCCCTGCAGCTGGATTTCCTGTACCAGGCCGTGGCCGAGCTGGCCAACATCGCCGAACGCCGCATCAACCTCCTGCTCGGCGGCAACGGCGGGCGCCTGCCGCGCTTCCTGGCCGGCGCGCCCGGCCTGGAGTCGGGCCTGATGATCGCCCAGTACCTGGCCGCCGGACTCGTGGTCGAGAACCGCAGCAAGGCCTTCCCCGCCGCCGTGGACTCGGTGCCCACCAGCGACGGCCAGGAGGACCACGTGAGCATGGGCTCGGTGGGAGCGGTCAAGCTGGAGGGTGTGCTCGAGCGCACGACGGCGGTGGTGGCCATCGAGCTGCTGACCGCCGCGCGGGCCCTGCAGTTCGTCCTGCGCGGAGGCCTGGCGGCCCGCCGCGAGAGTCCGACCGGCCGGCTGGCGCCGCCCCTGGACCAGGTGCTCGCCCACCTGGGCGGGATCGTGGACCTGGCCCCGGGCGACCGGCCCCTGAGCGACGACGTGGCCGCGGTCGCCGGCTGGGTGCGCGGGGGTTCCCTGCCGCCGTCGGTTGCGGCCTGCCTGGCGCCGATCCTGGCGCCCATCCTGGCCGATGAGGCCGCGCCCTAGGCCCGGCGAAAGGAACCTGATGAGCGACCGCCTGCACCTGCTGACCGGCGCCGCCGCCGCCGCCGTCGAACTCCTGGTGACCAACATCGGGCAGCTCTGCACCGTGCACGACCCTGCCTTGGACGCGGCCGGCCCGCGCCGGGG
>JACZKN010000087.1 GCA_014859985.1 Candidatus Krumholzibacteriia bacterium
GTCGGGCTCCTTCCACCAGGACGCGGCCAGCACCCGGGCCTGCACCGGCCCGCGGGTGGGCACCGCCACCGGCAGCGTCCACAGCGGCGGCACGTCCTCGACGCCCGGCTCGCCGGTCCAGCCGGCGATGGGCCACACCGCCAGGCGCGGGTCGACCCGGTCCCAGTCGGCGGGCGCACGCTCCACCGGCAGCGACAGGCGCACCACCGTGCGCTGCTCGTCTGCCTGCAGCACCTGCACCACCGGCAGGCCCAGCACGGCGGTCGTTTCGCCCTCGGCCGCGATCGCCGTGCCCGGCGCGATCAGGCCCAGGGCCGCGAAGCAGGCGATGAAGATGACGAACTGCCAGGCCAGCGAACGCGGCCCCAGCGCGCGCCCGTGGCGCAGCAGGCCCGTGTGGGTCGGGAACACGAACCGCCCCCGCGACATCCACCCCACCTTCTGGAAGAGATTCTCCAGATCCGGCACCATGCCCATGATGCCGCCGACGATGGCCGGCGCCGTGGCGAACGGCATCATCAGCAGCAGCACCAGGGAGGCCAGCCCGGCCCCCAGCTCGACCCGCCAGTCGGGGTGGTCCCAATGGGGGATCATGTCCAGCACGGCGTGGGAGGCCAGGCCCGCGACGGCCCCGACCCAGACGTTGCCCGTGGCTCCGCCCGCCAGGGCTCCCGCGGCGAAGTGGGTGAACAGGCACATACGCGCTACTCCCGGCCCGGAATCTTCTCCGCCTCGTCAGGCAGCATGATGGGGATGTCGCCCTCTACCCGGTAGCGGACCGAGCAGGCGTGGCAGGTCAGCCAGGTGTGCTTCTGGTCCGGGACGACCGGCCCGCGGCACTTGGGGCAGGCGAGGATCTCCAGCAGCTTCGGGTCGAGCATCGGCGGCCTCCTGGGACGGTCCGGCACGGGAACGGGCAACCCGCTCAGTCTAATGCAATAGGGAAGGGTTGGAAACAGAACTCTCCGCTTCTGCCCGGGGCCGGTCGCAGGGACGACGGGCCGCCGGCGAGAGCCGCGGCGTCTGGAAGAGGTTGGCAGGAGGATGATACAACGGATCGGTCCGGGCGTCAAGCCCCCGGGGCGGTCGCAGGGCCGCCTAGCCCCCGTTGGCCTCGTCGTAGATGCCCATGGCCAGGAACTTCTGCAGCCGCGAGTCCAGCAGGTCCTTGGCGGCCGTGCCCTCCAGCTCGGCCAGGGCCTCGAGGATCTGGCCCTTGACCGCCAGGGCGATGGTCGGGTGGTCGCGGTGGGCGCCGCCGATGGGCTCGCCGACGATGCCGTCGATGACCCCCAGGCGGCGGGCGTCGGCGGCGGTCAGCTTCATGGCCTTGGCCGCCTCCTTGCTCTTGGCGGGATCGCGCCAGAGGATGGCCGCGCAGCCCTCGGGGCTGATCACCGAGTAGATGGAGTTCTCCAGCATGTAGACGCGGTCGCCCACGCCCAGGGCCAGGGCGCCGCCGGAGCCGCCCTCGCCGGTGACGATGCAGACGATGGGCACGGGCAGGTCGGCCATCTCGCGCAGGTTGCGGGCGATGGCCTCGGCCTGGCCGCGCTCCTCGGCGCCCAGGCCCGGGTAGGCGCCCGGGGTGTCGATCAGGGTGATGACGGGGCGCTCGAAGCGGGCGGCCATTTCCATCAACCTGAGCGCCTTGCGGTAGCCCTCGGGGTGGGCCATGCCGAAGTTGCGGCGGATGTTGCTCTTGGTGTCGCGGCCCTTCTGGTGGCCGATGACCATGACCTTGCGCTCGCCCAGGCTGGCCAGGCCCCCGACGATGGCCTCGTCGTCGCGGAACATGCGGTCGCCGTGGAGTTCGACGAAGTCTTTGACGATCATGTTCAAATAGTCGCAGGCAAGGGGCCTTTGCGGATGGCGGGCAATCTGAACCGTC
>JACZKN010000088.1 GCA_014859985.1 Candidatus Krumholzibacteriia bacterium
CTTCCAGATCAGCACCGCCGCCCGCCGTGCCAGCGCGGGCGCGCTGCGGGGCCGGGCGGCGGTGCTGATCTGGAAGAACCCCTGGATGGCCGTGGGCGGGGGCAACCACATCGACGGGATGCTGCGGGAATTGGGGCTGGCCAACGCACTGGCTGATCGGCCCGGGTACCCGGTCGTGACCCTGGACGAGCTGCGGAGCCTGGACCTGGAGTTGTTGCTGCTGCCGGACGAGCCCTGGCGGTTCACGGCCAAGGACGCCGCGGAGCTGGTTGCGGGGGGCGTCGCCCCGGTCGCGCCGTGCCTGGACGGGAAGGACCTTTCCTGGTACGGGGCCTGGACGGCGGGGGGGCTGCGGAGGCTGGCTGGGTTGGTGGCCTGAGCTGCGCCGCAAGCCCCCGCGGCTTGATGTGATGTCATGCCGGTGGATGATATCATCCTTCCACGTTACCAAATAACAATATTGGGGAATCAGCCCGCCGCGCAAAATTCCTGCAACATTCCTCGCCGGACCATGTATATTAGTATACTAATACACCAGCCCCCTACCCCGACCGACTGGACGAACGCTGTGATCCACATCGACCCCGGCGACGGCACGCCCATCTACCGCCAGATCATCGATCAGGTGAAGCGGATGGTCATGACCGGCGGCCTCGTGCCGGGCGAGCAGGTGGAATCGGTGGCCAGCCTGGCCGGGCGGGTGCGGGTCAACCCCATGACCGTCAGCAAGGCCTACAGCGCGCTGGTCGAGGCGGGGGTGCTGGAGCGGCGGCGGGGCGTAGGCCTGTTCGTGGCGGGCGCCGCCGAGCGTGCCACCGGCGACGACCGCGAGGAGTTGCTGGACCGCGAGCTGCGGGGCGCCGCGGCGCTGCTGGTGCAGCTGGGCATCGACCAGGACGAGGCGGCGCGCCGCCTGCGCGAGCACATGCGGGACTTCCGCAACGAAAAGGGGATCGACCATGAATGAGCAGCCCGTCGCCCGCCTGCGCGGGGTGAGCAAGCACTACGGCGCCACCCGCGCCCTGGCCGACGTGACGCTGGACATCCTGCCCGGCACCATCGTAGGCGTGCTGGGCCCCAACGGCAGCGGCAAGACCACCCTGCTGGGCCACGTGCCCGGCCTGCTGCTGCCCACGGCGGGCACGGTGGAGACCTTCGGCCAACCGGCGGCCCGGCTGGACGACGCCGCGTTGGCGCGCATCGGCTACGTGAGCCAGGAGCCGCGGCTGATGGAGTGGCTGACCGTGGGCGAGACCATCGACTTCGTGCGCGCGGGCCGCCCCCGCTGGGACGAGGCCCTCGCGCAGCGGCTGCTGAAGGACTTCGCCCTGGACGCGGGCAAGCGCGTGGGCGCCCTCTCGCCCGGGCTGCGCCAGCGCCTGGCCATCCTGCTGGCGGTGGCGCCGCAGCCGGACCTGCTGCTGCTGGACGAGCCCGCCGCGTCCCTGGACCCGGTAGCCCGGCACGATTTCCTGCTGCTCTTGATGGAACTGATCCAGGACGGGGGCCGCACCATCCTCATCTCGTCCCACGTGCTCTCCGACGTGGAGAAGGTGGTCGACACGGTGCTGGTGATCAACGGCGGCCGCGTCCACTGCCACCAGCCCCTGGACGAGCTGCGCGAGACCTACCACCGGGTGGACCTGGCCGCGGTGGCGGGCGAGCTGCCGGACCCGCTGCCGTTGCCGGGCCTGCTGACGGTGACCGGCGACCGGCGCCGCGCCATGGCCGTGTGCGGGCA
>JACZKN010000089.1 GCA_014859985.1 Candidatus Krumholzibacteriia bacterium
CCCCCGGAGGGCCCCATGAGTGCCGCCACCCTGGCCGACCTGGCCGATCCCTGGGCCTACCGCACCCTGGGCGAGCTGTGCGACACCATCGGGCCGCGCCTGGCCGGCTCGCCGGCCATGGCCCGGGCCGTGGCCTGGGCCCAGGAGACCATGCAGGCCGCCGGCTGCGACACCGTCTGGACCGAGCCGGTGACCATCCCCCACTGGACCCGCGGCCGCGAATGGGCCCGCTGCACGGCGCCGGTGGAGTTCGACCTGGTCATGCTCGGCCTGGGGCTGAGCGACGGCACCGGCCCCGAGGGCCTGGAGGCCGAGGTGCTGGCCGTCCGCGACTTCGACGAGCTGGACGCGCGGTCGGCCGAGGCCGCCGGCCGCATCGTCCTGTTCAACATGGAGTGGGATGGCTACGGGCCGACGGTGCAGTACCGTTCCCAGGGCGCCAGCCGGGCGGCCCGCCACGGGGCGGTCGCGGTGCTGGTCCGCTCGGTCACCGCCAACAGCCTGGCCACGCCCCACACGGGCATGATGCGCTACGAGGAGGGCGTGCCCCGCATCCCCGCCGCGGCGGTCACCGTGGAGGACGCCGGCCGCCTGCAGCGCCTGGCCGACGCCGGCCTGCAGCCGCGCGTGCGGCTGATGATGGAGGCCCGCAACCGCGGCGAGACCGTCTGCCACAACGTGATCGGCGAGATCCGGGGCGCCGTCAAGCCGCAGGAGATCGTGCTGGTCGCCGGCCACCTGGACTCCTGGGACGTGGGCACCGGCGCCCACGACGACGGCGCCGGCTGCGTGATCGCCCTGGCGGCGGCCCGGCGGCTGCTGACCGGCGGCGGACGGCCCGACCGCACGGTACGGGTGGTGTTCTACACCGCCGAGGAGATCGGCGGCATCGGCGGCACCGCCTACCGCGACGCCCACCGGGACGAGTTGCCCCGCCACGTGGCGGCCCTCGAGAGCGACAGCGGCGCCTTCGCCCCGGCCGGGTTCACCGTGCAGGGCGATTCCCTGGTGGTGGCCGCGGTCGCCGGGCACGCCCTGGCCGTGGCCGCCCTGGGAGCCGGCAAGGTGTCGCCGGGCTGGTCCGGGGTGGACATCGGGCCCATCTGCAAGGAGGGCGTGCCGGGCATCGGGCACCGGGTCGACGGCAGCCGCTACTTCGACTACCACCACAGTCCGGCCGACACCTTCGACAAGATCGATCCGGGCGAGCTGGCCCGGAACGTGGCGGCCGTCGCCGGGCTGGTCCGGTCCATCTGCGCCGATCCGGTGGCCCTGCGGGACCGCGGCAGGTCGGCGGCCGCTGCCGGCGGCGGGATGCAACCAGCCAGCCGTTGAATCCGTAAACGCAAGCGGCCCGGCGCCGACGGCCGGGCCGCTGTCCTTTCTGCACCATTGCCGGAGGTGGACCATGTTCCGATCGCGCCCGACGGCCCCAGCCGCTTGGCTTTCCTTCCTGCTGGGCATCGTGACCGTACTGGGCGCCGCGCCCGCCCTGGCCGCCGACCCGGTGGAGGCCGCACCCGACTTCGCCGACACCCGGCTGCTGCGCATGCCGGACATCCACGGCGACAGCATCGTCTTCGTCTACGCGGGCGACCTGTGGACCGTGCCCGCGGCCGGCGGGCAGGCCACCCGCCTGACCAGCGCGGTGGGCTACCTGCAGCAGCCCAAGTTCAGCCCCGACGGCGGGACCATCGCCTTCACGGGCAACTACGACGGCAACGACGACGTGTACACGGTGCCCGCGGGCGGCGGTGAACCGGTGCGCCTGACCTGGCACCCGGGCTACGACCGCGTGATCGACTGGCAGCCCGACGGCAAGGCCGTGCGCTTCCAGTCCGCGCGCGAGAGCCGCACCGGCCGCGACCAGCAGCTGTTCACGGTGGACGTGGCGGGCGGCCTCCCGGCGCGCCTCGCCCTGCCCGAGGCCGGGCTTTCCAGCTACTCGCCCGACGGCTCGCGCATCGCCTACAACCGCATCAGCCGCGAGCTGCGCACCTGGAAGCGCTACAAGGGCGGCATGGCCCAGGACGTCTGGGTCTACGACTTCGGCAAGAACGACACCCGGCGGCTGACCGACTGGATCGGCACCGACAACTTCCCCATGTGGCACGGCGACACCGTCTACTTCACCAGCGACCGCACCGGCCGCCTGCAGATCTGGGCCCACGACCTGGAGACGGGCGAGGAGCGCCAGGTCACCGACCACGACGAGTACGACGTCAAGCACCCCAGCCTGGGCCCGGACGCCATCGTCTACGAGAACGGCGGCTGGCTGTACGTGCTGGACCTGGCCACGCAGAAGACCCGCAAGGTCACCGTCGGCCTCTACAGCGACAACACGGCGGCCCGGCCGGCGCTGCGCAAGGTCGCCGACCTCGTCGGCGGCGGCGATCTGGCACCGGACGCCAAGCGCGCGGTGTTCGAGGCCCGCGGCGACATCTTCACCGTGCCCGCGGAGAAGGGCGACGTGCGCAACCTGACCGCCACCCCGGGCATCCGCGAACGCGACCCGGTGTGGTCGCCGGACGGGCGCTGGGTGGCCTACCTGAGCGACCGCACGGGCGAGTACCAGGTCTGCCTGCGGACGGGCGACGGCACGGGCCAGGAGAAGCAGCTGGGCGGCAAGGCCGAGTCCTGGCAGTACGCCATGGCCTGGTCCCCCGACAGCAGGCACCTGCTGCTGAGCGATGCCGCCATGAACCTGTGGCTGGTGGACGCGGACTCGGGCGACCTGAAGAAGATCGACCAGGGCGTCTCCGACGACATCCGGCAGTACGCCTGGAGCCACGACTCGGCCTGGGTGGCCTACGCCAAGGGCGAGGCCAACAACTTCAGCTCCATCTTCCTGTACCAGGTGGACGGGGGCAAGGTGCACCGGGTGACCGGTGACTTCACCAACGACACCTCGCCCTGCTTCGACGACGAGGGCAAATACCTGTTCTTCGCCTCCTCGCGGCACTTCAACCCGACCCTGGGCGGCTACGACCTGCACCCGCTCTGGGCGGACATGGACGGCATCTACCTGGTGACCCTGCGCAAGGACGTGCCCAATCCCTTCCCGCCCGAGAGCGACGAGGTCCAGATCGAAGGCGCCGACGGGGACAAGGACGAGGAGAAGGACGAGGACGCGGAGAAGGACGGGGACGGCGACAAGAAGAAGGACGACAAGAAGAAGAAGGAGGAGACCAAGCCGTTCAGCGTGGACGTCGACGGCCTGGCCGACCGCGTGGCCGCCCTGGACCTGGGGCCGGGCAACTACTACGACCTGGCCTTCGCCGACGGCAAGCTCTTCTACATGAGCCGGCCCTTCACCCCCGGCGGCGGCCGCGGCAACAACCGCGCCTCCGCGGCGATCAAGGTGTTCGACCTCAAGGAGCGGGAGGAGAAGACCGTCCTCTCCCCCGCCGACGGCTACACCCTGTCGCGCGACGGCAAGAAGCTGCTGTACGGCGTGAAGGGCTCGTTCGGCATCATCGATGCCAAGGCCGAGCAGAAGCCCGCCGAGAAGCCCCTGCGCACCGACGAGATGCAGGCCCGCGTGGATCCCCGCGCCGAGTGGCGGCAGATGTTCCGCGACGCCTGGCGCCAGGAGCGGGACTTCTTCTACGACCCGGGCATGCACGGCGTGGACTGGCAGCGCATGTACGAGCGCTACGGCCAGCTGATCCCCTACGTGAGCCACGGCGCGGACTTCAGCTACATCGTCGGCGAGCTGATCGGCGAGCTGAACTCCTCCCACAGCTACGTGCGCCCGGGCGACATGCCCCGGCCCGAGCGCGTCGGCACGGGCCTGCTGGGCTGCGACTTCGCCCTGGACCGCAGGAGCGGCCGCTACACCCTGGCCCGGATCCTCGCCGAGCGCGACTGGAACGGCGGCACCGAAACACCCCTGCACGGGCCGGGCCTGGCGGTGGCCGCGGGCGAGTACCTGCTTAAGGTGGACGGCCGCGAGCTGAAGGCGCCCGTCAACCCCTACAGCCTGCTGGAGGGCAAGGTGGGCAAGCAGGTGGTGCTCGAGGTGGGCCCGTCGGCCGACGGCAAGGGCAGCCGCAGCATCACCGTGGTGCCCGTGGCCCACGAGTCGGATCTGCGCTACGAGGCCTGGGTGCAGGGCAACCGCCGCAAGGTGGACGAGCTCTCGGGCGGCAAGATCGGCTACCTGCACATGCCCAATACCGCCGTCGGCGGCCAGCAGGGCTTCGCCAAGGGCTACTACCCGAACCTGCGCAAGGAGGGGCTCATCATCGACGAGCGCTTCAACGGCGGCGGGTTCATCCCCGACTTCTTCATGAACATCCTGCGCCAGAAGCTGGTGAACCTGTGGAAGCCCCGGCACGGCCAGGACTGGCGCACGCCGGGCACGGCCTTCGCCGGCCACCTGGCGATGATCAGCAACGGCTACGCCGGCAGCGGCGGCGATGCCCTGCCCTACTACTTCAAGTACTACGAACTGGGCCCGGTCATCGGCACCCGCACCTGGGGCGGCCTGGTGGGCATCAGCCGGGGCATCCGCCTGATGGACGGCGGCAGCGTCACCTTCCCCGAGTTCGGCCTGTTCAACATAGAGGGCGAGTGGGACGTGGAGAACTACGGCGTCGACCCGACCGTGGTCGTCGACAACCTGCCCCACGAGGAGATCGCCGGCCGCGATCCCCAGCTGGAGAAGGCGGTCGAGGTGCTGCTGCAGACGATCAAGGACGAGCCGGTTGCGGTGCCGACCGTGAAGTCGTTCCCGCGGGACAAGCACTAGTTCCGCGGCTTCGGTGACGGGCAGGGCGCCGCCTTTCCCCCCGGGGGGAGGCGGCGCTTTCGTCTAGGGTACCGGGTCGATGCGTCCGCGCAGGACCATGCCTTCGGCGCCGACGAGGTAGAGCGTTCCGGTGCCGTCCTCCCAGGCCGCCCCGGGGGTCCAGCCGGGCGGGTCCGCGGCTACCGACCAGGCGGCGCCGTCGAAGCGGTGCACCACGCCTCCGGCCGCCGCGAAGACCTCGGTGGCCGACCGGCCCCACAAGGCGGTAACGGGACCCGGACCGAAATCGCCCACGATGCGCCAGGACCCGCCGGTTCGCTCAAGGACGAGGCCCTCGCGACTCGCGGCGTAGGCATGGTCCGGATCGGCGACCCAGAGGCAGATGAGGTCATCGTCCGTCCCGCTGTCCTCGAGCGTCCAGCCGCCGGCGTCGCCCAGCAGGATCGTCCCCCCGGAGCCGGCGGCAAGGACGCGATCGCCGGCAAGTGGCGCGAGCGAGTTCACGAAGTCGGCACCCGGGGGAAGCTCCTCGGTCACCCAGCCGGACGGCCCCCGGCGCAGGATCGCCCAGCCCGTCGTGACCACGAGATCCCCGTCGCCGACGACGCAGCCGTCCAGGATCCTATCGCCCCGGAGAGGGGCGTCTGCGTCGTGCCGCCATGACGTCCCGTCGAAGTGGGCGACGCCCGACACGCCGGCCGTGAAGGATACACCGACGGCATGCACGTCGTCGGGCGCGGTTCCCCACACGCGGCTCACGTCGTCCAGCCCGGGTGCGACCCGCGCGAATACCCTGCCGTCGAACCGGTAGAGGCCGTCGACGCCACCCACGTAGACATCGTCCGGCGCAGCGCCCCATACGGTCGTCTGCGGCCGACTCGAATATCCGTTGAGCATGACCCACCGGCCGGCATCGTAGCGCAGGAGGGCTCCTCCGGAAGTGACGGCGAACGCCAGGTCCGGCGACGGTCCGTGGATGGCCATCAGCGCACCGGCCCCCATCATGCGCCAGGAGTGCCACTGGTGGCCGTCGAAGCACGCCGCCAATCCCCCGTTGTAGGATCCGGCCACCCAGACGGCCGTCGAATCGGCGGCCCACACGTCCCACAGCAGGACCGATGCGCCGAGATCCGGCAGGACCCGCGCGCGGCCGTCGTACCGGCGCACCGTCCCGCTGTTGCCGACGGCGTAGAGGTCGCCGGAGGGCAGTCCGGACAGGGCATAGACACCGGGGTGCCAGCCTTCGCCGGGCAGGGCCATCGAGTACCGGCTCCAGGCGGCGCCGTCATACAAGTGCATGAGGCTCGTCGCCTCCCCGCAGTGGATGCGGTCCGGGGCGAACCCGAAGATGCAGGCGGGAGAGTCGCCGGGAGGTAGTTCGATCCGTTCCCAACCGCCGGGGCGCAGGCGCAGCACGACACTCGATGGGCTCACATCCCGGTCATCGGTCGGGGTTTCGGAGCCGAGCACGAAGACGTCGTCGGGACCCTGGGCCCAGATGCCGTGGATGCTCACGGGTTCGTCGAGGGGGATGCGGCTCCAGCCGTGGCGGCCTCCGCGCAGAGCGGTCGCGTCCCTGCCGACGACGACGTAGTCACCGGGGCCGACGCCCCAGATCGCGTGCAGGTGCGCGCTGCTTCCGCTGTCCAGGCGACGGCAACGGGCACCGTCGAAGTGGATGATGGTCCCGTTGCGGCCGACGGCGATCACGTCCGAGGGCGAGGCGGCCCAGAGGTCGATCAGCCCGTCGCCCGCCACGGCGGGATTCAGCCATTCCCAGGCCGGGGCCTGCTCCGCAGGCGCGGTTGGATCCTCGCTGCAACCCGCCACCAGGATCAGGGTGACCGCAACGAGCAGGGGGACGGCGCGGATCTTGATGTCGCGACGTGATGACGGCATGATGCACTTTCGGTTCGGACCGTACAGGTGGGGCCGCGCGCACAACGATACTGCGTATTCGAATAGCACTTCAAGGGCGTTCAAGGGCCGCCTGCCCATCACCGCCCGCCCTGAAAGGAATCCTATGCCCCGCAACGTGGAGATCAAGGCCCGGGCGAGCGACCCGGTGCGGCTGCGCGCCCTGGCCCTGGACCTGGCCGGCGGCCCACCGGTGGTGATCGAGCAGGACGACACCTTCTTCGCCACGGCGACCGGGCGCCTGAAGCTGCGGGCCTTCGCCGACGGCACGGGCGAGCTGATCTTCTACGACCGCCCCGACCGCACCGGGCCGAAGACCTCGCGCTACGCCCTGGCGCCGGTGGCCGATGCCGACGCCCTGCGGGCGGTGCTGGCGGCCGCCCTGCCGGTGCGCGGACGGGTGCGCAAGCGGCGCGAGCTGCTGCTGGCCGGGCGCACCCGCATCCACCTGGACCGGGTCGAGGGGCTGGGTGATTTCCTGGAGCTGGAGGTGGTGCTGGCTGCGGACGCGGAGATCGCCGCTGGGGAGGCCGAGGCCCGGGCGCTGATGGACCGCCTGGAGGTGGCGCCGGGCGACCTGGTCGCCGGGGCGTACCTGGACCTGCTGGAAGGGCGCTGACGGTGAATTTTTGCAGTTATCGACCGTGGAAGGATGACATACTACCGCAGGCGCAACAGTACATCAAAACGCCACCCATGCCGCGGGCGTGCGGTCGCGAGCGAGAATCCCTTTCAGAACCGCCGTTTGGCGCCCGACGGCGCTGCCGGACCATCCCATCGTGCTGTACCACCTGGGGCGCACCGCCCAGGCCATGGGCCGCACGGACGAGGCGCGGCGGCACCTGGAGCGGGCGCTGGAGCAGGGAGGGGAGTTCGCGGAGGTGGAGGCGGTGCGGGCGGCGCTGGAGCAGTTGCGGTAAGGCGGAAGCGGGCTACCTGACGAAGACGTCCTGGACCGCCAGGGCCAGCTGGCGGGGATCCCCGGGGCCGGCGGGCCAGAGGCCGGTGAACTCCAGCGTCAGCGCGATCCGCGCGGCGCCCTGCGGGCCGATGGGGACCTCGTAGTCGGCGAAGCGCCACGGCACCGGCTCGACGGTGAACTCCGCCAGCAGGGTGTCCGCGTGCAGCACGCGGCCGTGCACCAGCGGCCCCAGCTTTCGGGCAGGCCCCAGCCCTCCGCGATGCGCACCCGCGGCCCTCCGATGCGGTGGACGCCCACGTTCATTTGCGCCAGCGGCGGCATCCCCCGGGGGAAGCCGGACATCCTCGTCCGGCATCGGCTGACCTACAGCCGCGCCACCCCCAACCACACCGCGTGCAGCGAGGCCACGACGACGAAGAAGGCACCGCGCACGCGCTCGGGATCGGCCCGCAGCCAGCGGTACTCGATGCTGCCGGTGGGGCAGCGGCTGAGGCAGTCGCCGCACAGGGTGCAGGCTTCGCCGGGGACGCGGCGCAGCACGTCGGCGGGGTAGAGGGCGTCGTAGCGGCAGGCGGTGGTGCAGGCGCCGCAGTCGGTGCAGCCGTCGGCGATGCGCAGGCGCCACGGCGAGACCTTGCCCAGGCGGGTGGCCACCCAGCCCATGGGGCACCAGGCGGTGCAGTGGGCCATGTGGCCGCTGCGCCGCGACCAGGTGGCCATGACGGCCACCCCCACCAGGCCGAAGCCCGCGGCCAGCCAGCCGGCGGTCACGGTGCCCACGCCGAGGCGGCCCAAGACGAAGGCGGCGGCGAACACCACCACCAGCACGATCCAGCGGAAGTGCCGGCGCCAGGCGGGCAGGGTGCCGGGCCGCTTCCGGGTGCGGGCGAAACGGTCGTCCCAGGCGCCGATGTAGCACAGCCAGCTGCACCAGGCCGGACCCGCCACCAGCACGCTGGCGGCGAACAGCGTGGCCATGAACAGGCCGCCGCCCCGGAACAGGGGACCGGCGGCGATCAGCGCCGGCACCGGCAGGTGCAGCTCACCGCTCATCAGCAGCTCGTCCACGCCTGCCATGCCCACCAGCAGCTGGGTGAAGAACACCACCGAGAACAGCAGCCATACCCTGGGCCGCAGCTGTTTCACCCGCCGGGGCTCGCGCAGGCGGTCGGCCAGCCAGCCCGCGTAGAAGGCCAGCAGCCCCGCTTCCCACCAGCCGCCGCCGGCAAGGAAGCGCTCGGCCAGGATCATGGGGCGGTCCACCGCCAGCTGCACCACCGCCAGCAGGCCCGCGGTGACCAGGAACGCGCCCAGGCCCATGCTCACCGGGTCGGACGCAGGCAGGCGCTGCCGGCGCCCCCGGGTCTCGAGCAGCAGCCCCGCGGCCGCGGTGACGAGGGCCACGCCGCCCAGGATCAGGGTGGTGCGCAGGGTGGGCAAGCCGAGCTGCCGGTAGATGCCGGTGATGGTGTTCAGGGTCAGGAGCCATTCCCCGGCCCCGGCCAGCAGGACCAGCTGCACGGCCCGGTCGGCCCAGCGCCGGCCCAGCCGCAGGGCCCAGGGCAGGCTCAGCCACAGGCCGCACAGCCCCCACTCGCCGGCACGGAAGTGGTGGGCTGCCAACACGATGCAGACAAGGACGACGGGGCTGTAGCGCATGACGCGACCGTCCGGCTGGAGTGATACCGGAACGTTCGCATCTTCATTGCGCGGGGTCAAAGAAAATCAGGATGAAAACATCCTATTATGATCCGCCGCCCTCGACCACGGGCTGACCGGGCTGCCCCGGCGGGCCGGCATCCACGCCGATCACGGGGCGGCCGCTGCCGGCGGTGTAGAAGACCTCGTGGGGCGCGTGCACCTGGTGGTCATCGCCCCGCACGAAATAGGCGTAGAAGGGCGGTTGCTCGATCAGGCCGCCGATGTCCAGCACGACGAACCCGTCGTAATCCCGGCGCTCGATCTCGCCCAGGTCGATGCGGTGGGTGCAGGCCTCCCAGGCAGGGGCGTCCCCGATCACCAGGTGGACCCCCGCGTTGCCGGCCCCCACCTCGCCGGCGAAGAACCCGGGGATGCGCGTCTCGATGCCGTTGTCGACGGGGCCGTTCCAGATCAGGGCGTACTCGGCCGCCACCGCGGCGGCAGGCAGCAGCGTCGACAGCAGGGCCGCCAGCAGGAATCGATTCATGGTCCCTCCCCCGGAAAACCCGTCATCGGCATAGGTGCTGGTGATGTGGCCACATGCTAAGCACGACCGGCGCCGCTGTCAAAACGCGGGGCACCCCGCCGGCCGTTCAGCGCCGCTGCCGACGCTGGGCCTCGATCTGCTGCAGCAGGCGCGCCACGTCCTGGTTGTCCGGGGCCAGGCGGGCGGCTTCGGCCAGGTCGCGGGCGGCGGCGTCCAGGTCCCCGGCGTGCATGTGCATCAGGCCGCGGTTGTACCAGGCGGTCGTCAGGGCAGGGTCCAGGTCCAGCGCGCGGGCGAACGACGCGGCGGCGGCGGTCCGGTCGCCGGCCATCGCCTGCACCAGGCCCAGGTCGCTCCAGGCCTGGGGCAGGCCGGCGTCCAGGGCCAGGGCCCGTTCCAGGTGGGTGCGGGCCTCGGCGTGCCTTTCCTGCAGCAGCAGCAGGCGGCCTTGGCCGGCCTCCACCGCCGGATCGGTGATGCCGCGCACCGCCAGCAGGCCGGCGGCCTTGCGCAGGTCCGCCAACCCCCGCTCGGCCATGCCGCGGTCGGCGAAGACCAGGCCGCGGGCGCGCAGGGCCCAGGCCTGATCCTCGCCCCGGCGCAGGATGATGCCGGCGGCGTTGACCGTCGCGCCGGCCCAGAACTCCCGGTCCGGCCCGGGGCCGGCGGCCTGGAAGCGCCCGAGGGCCAGATTCGCGTAGGCGGAGAGGGACCCGGTGGCGTAGTGGCGGTCGAAGGCCAGCCACACGGGCAGCTCGGCGGCGCGGCCGGCCGGCCCCAGGCGCCGGGCCTTGACCTCGCGGATGCACTCGGTGCGGCCCAGGGGGATGGCGGCCTGCGACTTGGCGTACCAGCGCCGGGCCCAGGACCACTCGCCCACCCGCTCGGCGATGGCCCCCATGTCCCGGAAGCACTCGGCGGCCCGCTCGCGGTCCGGGCGCAGCTCCGCGACCGCGTTGTCGCCGGGCCGGATGTTCAGCAGCTGGTCGAAGGCCGAGCGGTCCTGGCCGCGGCCGACGTCGAGCACGGCCAGGATCCAGGTGTCGGCGGTGGTGAAGGTGTCCTTGCGCCGCAGATCGGCCGCGGCCTGGCGGGCGTCGGCGTGGCGGCCCAGGGCCCCGGCCAGCAGGCCCTGGATGCGCCAGACCTCCTCGTCGCCGGGGCGCATGCCTGCGGCCGCCCGGGCCCAGACCTCGCCGTCCCGCCATTCGGCCCGATCGTAGTGCAGCCAGGCCCGCAGCAGGGCCGTGCGCAAGGCGGCGGCATCGCGGCGGGCCAGGTCCAGGGGACCGTCGCCGCCGGGCCCGCCCCAGGCCTTGAGCGCCGCCGCCGCGGCATCCAGGCAGGCCGCCGCTTGCAGGTAGTCCCCGATCCAGCGCCACAGGCCGGCCAGTTCGAGCCAGGCTTCGGGGTCGTCGGGCGCAAGGCCCACCGCGGTCATCAGCGCGCGGGCGCGGTCCGCGGG
>JACZKN010000090.1 GCA_014859985.1 Candidatus Krumholzibacteriia bacterium
CACCAGCCCCAGGGTCACCGCCACCGACGCGGCCAGGAGCGTCGCCGCGAAGGCGGCGACCAGGCCGATGGCCAGCCGGTGGCGCCGGACGATCATGCGCAGCTGGTAGGCGGTGCTGGGCGGCCGCGCCAGGATGGGCTGGCGGGCCCGGGTGCGCCGGAGGTCCTCGGCCAGGTCGGCCACCGCCTGGTAGCGCTGGTCGGGGTCGACGTGGGCGGCCTTGCGGATGATGGTGGCCAGCTCGCCGCGCAGGAGCCGCTCGCGCTCCTCCGGACGCGGCGCCGGCTGCTCCCGGATCAGCCGGACGGCCTCCGGCAGGCTGCGGCGCCGCAGGTCCAGGGGCGGGGCCCCCGCGAGGATCTCGTGCAGCAGGACCCCCAGGGCGTAGATGTCGCTGCGCACGTCGACGGCGGAGCGGTCGCCGGCCGCCTGTTCGGGGCTCATGTAGGCCAGGGTGCCGAGGATCGCCCGCTCGTCCCGGGTCAAGGTGACCGCGGGCACCTCGTCCCCCACGAAGCGCGCCACGCCGAAATCGAGGACCTTGACCCCGGGCACCGTCGTGGGCGCGCTCCCCGGCAGGACCATGATGTTGGCGGGCTTGAGGTCCAGGTGGGCAACCCCCCGCTGGTGGGCGTGGGTCAGGGCGTCGCAGATGCGCAGGAACAGCTCCAGGCGCCGGTCCAGTTCGCCCCGGGTGCCCAGGGCGGGGCGGCCCGCCAGGTGGGTGTCCAGGGACCGGCCGTCCACCAGTTCCATGGCGAAGTAGTGCAGGCCCTCGGCCGTCAGCCCCGCGTCCAGGACCGAGGCGATCCCGGGATGGGACAGGCGCGCCAGGTACTCTGCCTCGCGCCGGAAGCGGCGGCGCTGCCCGGCGTCGGCGAGCACGCCGGCGCGCAGGATCTTCAGGGCGACCAGGCGGGACGGGTTCTGCTGCCGGGCCCGATAGACCACGGCCATGCCGCCCTCGCCCAGGCGGTCGAGGATGCGGTACGGACCGACCTCGCGCCCGACAAGGGCGTCGAAGGTGGCCGCGGGCGACGGATCGTCCGCTTCCGGCACCAGCAGGCCGCCGAACGCGATCTCCGCCGACTGATCCAGGGGTCCATCGCCCGCGCGGTCGGCCGCCAGCAACGCTGCGGCCGCGGTGCCGAGGTCGGCATCGGCCGCGGTCAGGGCCGCCAGGCGCCGCGCCTGCTCCTGTGCCGGCAGATCGAGCAGTTCGTCCAGCAGCGCCTGCAGCTGCTGCCAGCGGGCAGGGTCCGGGTTCGCGCGCAGGCTCATGGCGTGACGCCCAACTCAGGCCTCCGGCCCGCCGGCCAGGTCGCAGTGCAGGATCGCCCGCGCCTTGCGCCAGGCCCGCTTCACGGTGGCTTCGCTGACGCCCAGGGCCTGCGCCGTCTCCTCGACCGAGAGCCCGCCGAAGAACCGCATCTCCACCACCCGGGCCAGCTGCGGGTCGGCGGCGGCCAGGCGGGTCAGGGCCGCGTCCAGGGCGAGCAGGTCGCCCGCACCGGCGGTCGCCGCGTCGGCGGCCTCGTCCAGCGGCACGTGGACCGCGCCCCCGCCGCGCTTGGCCGCCAGGTGACGGCGCGCCCGGTCCAGCAGGACCTGCCGCATCGCCGTCGCGGCCACGGCCAGGAAGTGGGCCCGGTCCTGCCAGTGCATCTGCCCGTGCCGGACGATCTTCAGGTACGCCTCGTGGACCACCGCGGTGGTGTCCAGGGTGCCGCGCCGCCCCTGCCGGCCGAGGCGCTCCCGCGCCAGCTCGCAGATCTCGGCGTAGACGAGCCGGAACAACTCGTCCACCGCCCCGGGCTCGCCCTGGCGCGCGGCGACGAGCGCCAGGGTCACCTGGTGCAGGGCCTCCGGTCCCAAGGCGCCGCCAACGGCGGCCGGGTCCTCGGCGTCGGCAAAGGGGGGCGTATCGGCGTGCATCGGACCATGATACACCATGACCCGCGGTTGGCCACATGGTCCGCCCTCGGCTGAACGGCTGAAGTGCCCGGCAGGGATCACCAGGCCCCGGCGACGGCGCCCGGCCCCCGGAAAGATCGGTACCCGCGGGCGGGCCGCCGGGACGCTATACTGGTCAGGTCCGCCCCACGCCGGTCCTTTCGCCCGAGGTCCCGCCATGAAGTTCCGCCTCGCCGTCGCCTGCCTGCTGGCCGCCCTGCTGCCGGCCCTCGCCCCCGCGGCGGGTCCCCTGCTCGAGACCTCGCCCCACGGCATCCTCGTCGACCGGGTGCTGCCTTTGGCCCACCTGGAGGATCTGGACGGGAGCAAGGACGCGCCCGCCGCCGGCCTTGTCCGCTGGCGCCAGGCCTTGCACGAGCTGCGCCGCGCCGCGGAACCGGGCCTGGACCTGGGCTGGCCCGCCCCCCGGGACGTCCAGGCCGCGGGGCTGGCCGCCGTCCGGCGGCAGGACGTGCCCCTGGCGCTGATCCACGCGCGCTACGACCGGATGACCGACGGCGATAAGACGGCGCCGGCCGAGGTGCTGGCCCTGGGCGCCCTGAGGGATGCAGTCCACGACGGCGCGGATGTGCGCTTCAGCGTCGCGCCGGAACACCTCCTTACCCACGGCACGGTCCCCATCGTCGGCCTGACCTTCGATCCGGACGACGGCGCCGGTCCCCGCCCGTTGGTGCCGGGCCGGGCCCTGGCCGCGGCCTATGGCACGACCGGCCGCAAGGCGCTGACCCTGACCGCCACCCTCGAGGACGGCCGCGTCCTCTGCGCCCGCGCCGACCTGGACGTGGTGCGCCTGGCCACCCCCGAGCCGGACCAGACCTTGCCGATCACCGCCACGGTGCCCTACGCCGGCACGGTGGCCTCGGGCCAGGCGTACGTCCTGCTCGCCCCGGGGCACACCGGCTTGACCAACCCCGTGGTGGTGGTCGAGGGCTTCGACCTGGACAACAGCATGGACTGGCCCGTGCTGTACGATCTGCTGAACCAGGAGAACCTGCTGGAGGACCTGCGCGCGGCCGGGTTCGACGCCGTGGTGCTGGACTTCACCGAGGCCACCGAGCCCATCCAGCGCAACGCCTTCGTGCTGACCGAACTGCTGGCTCAGGTGGGCGCCGTGCTGCCCCCGGGCCGGACCCTGGGCCTGGTGGGCGCCAGCATGGGCGGCCTGGTCTCGCGCTACGCCTTGGCCTGGCTGGAGACCCAGGGCCAGGGCCACGCCGTGCGCACCTGGGTGAGCTTCGACTCGCCCCACCTGGGCGCCAACATCCCGGTGGGCCTGCAGCACTGGGTGGGCTTCTTCGCGGGCGAGTCGGCCGAGGCGGCGTTCCTGCTGTCGCGGCTGGACACTCCCGCCGCGCGCCAGATGCTCATCTACCACCACCGCGCTACCGGGGCCGGGACCGCCGCCGCCGACCCCATGCGGGCGGCCTGGCTGGCCGACCTGGACGCTGCCGGCGGCTGGCCGCTGCTGCCACGCACGGTGGCCGTGGCCAACGGCAGCGGCGCCGGGCAGGACCAGGGCTTCGCCCCCGGGGCGATGCTCATCGACTACACCTACCGCAGCTTCCTGGTGGACCTCGACGGCGACGTGTGGGCCGTACCGGACGGCGGCTCGCCGCGGACCGTCTTCTACGGCGCCATCAACCAGATCTGGCCGCTGCCGGACACCTACCTGACGGTCGGCGTGGGCGGCACCCTGCCCTGGGACGGCGCCCCCGGCGGTTCGCGGGCCACCATGGCCCAGATGGACACGACGCCCGTGCCCTACGGCGACATCGTCGCGCTGCACGACAGCCACTGCTTCATCCCGACGGTCAGCGCCCTGGCCCTGGCCGGCGTGGGGCCGTTCCACGACGTGGACGGCGACCCCGACCTCATGGCGCGCACGGCCTTCGACCAGGTCCACTTCCCGGCGACGAACCAGGAGCACATCGCGCTGACGCCCGAGAACAAGGCGTGGTTCCTGGCCGCGCTGCAGGACGGCCTGTCGGCGGTGGACGAGCTGCCCGCCGCGGCAGGCACCGGGCCGGTGCTGCTGCCGGCGGCGCCGAACCCGTTCAACCCGCGCACGGAGGTGCGCTTCGTGCTGGCCGAGCCGGGCCCGGTGACCCTGCGGGTGTACGACGTGGCGGGGCGGCGGGTGCGCACCCTGCTGGACCGGCAGGCTCTCGGCGCCGGTGCCCATGCCGCGCCCTGGCTGGGGCGCGACGACAGGGGACGCGCGGTCGCGTCAGGCGTCTACGTGGTGCGGCTGGAGGCCGGCGGAACCGCGCGGACGGGGCGCGTCGTGCTGGCGAAGTAGGTGCCCCGGTCACCCGGGACGCATTGTCGATCGGATCGGACGTGTCGCTGACTTCCCTGCGTGCCGCACTCCTGCACCGGGACGCCGCCTGGGCGCTGGCGGCCGTCGGCCTGGGTCTGGCCCTGTTCCTGTGGCGTTTCGATCCCGCCGTCGTCGCGCCGCGCAACGTCGACCGGCTGCTGGCCGTCGGCGGCGACCCCACGATGAACGCCCTCGGCTGGGAGTACTTCCGCAGCGAGCCGTGGTCCTGGCCGCCCGGGCGGATCGGGAACTACGGCGCCCCCTTCGGCAGCAGTATCGGCCTCGTCGACGGCATCCCCCTGCTGGGGCTGCCGGGCAAGCTGCTGGGCGGCCGCTGGACCGGACCCTGGCAGTACTTCGGGATCTGGCTGCTGGCCAGCTACCTCCTGCAGGCTTTCGTGTCCTGGCAGGCGGTGGGGCTGGTGCTCCGCCGCCACGGGCCGCGTCTGCTGGCGACGGCGTTGCTGCTCCTGATGCCGGCGTTCCTGAGGCGGACCGGCCACATGGCCCTGACCGCCCATTGGCTGGTGCTGCTGGCCTTGGTGCTCTACGGCCGCCGCGCCGGGCCGGCGGCCTGGCTCATCCTGGTCGCGGTGGCGTCGCTCTGCCATCCCTACCTGACGGCCATGGTGCTCGCCGTGGCGGTGGCGTACCAGCTGAAGGCCTGGCTGGTCGACCGCACGTCCCGTCCGGGACGGATGGCGGCGGTCCTCGGGGCGATGGCCGTCCTGGTGGCGGCAGGGTGGTGGCTCGGCGGGTTGTTCGTCTACGGGCCGGGCGTCAACGAAGGCGTCTACGGTTTCGGCAGGTTCAGCGCCAACCTCAACACGCTGTTCAATCCGTTGCAGGCCGGCCGCCTGCTGCCGCCTTTGCCCCTGATGCACGATGAGCAGATCGAGGGCTTCAACTACCTGGGCCTGGGGCTGCTCGCGCTGTGGGGCCTGGCGGTGGCCACGGTGCCGGGGGACCGCTCGGTCCTGCGCCGCCTCCGCGCCCACTGGCCGCTCGTGGGCGTGCTGGGGATCCTGGCGGCGTTCGCGGTCAGTTCGACGGTCACCTGGGGCGACCGCCTCCTGCGGGACGTGGCTCTGCCGGAGGCCCTGACGCCGTTGACCGGCGCGTTCCGCGCCTCCGGCCGCTTCCTGTGGCCGGTGACCTACGCCGGCACCTTGTACGCCCTGGCCGCCCTCGGCCGGACCTGCGGCGGCCGCGCGCAGACGGCGCTGCTGGCCGGACTGCTGCTGGTCCAGATCGTCGACCTCGGCCCCACGCTGCGGCGGCGGGCGCTCTTCGCCTCCGAGCGGATCGAGACCCGCCTGGCCGATCCCGCCTGGGCGACGGTGATGGCCCGCACCGAGCGGCTGCTGACCGTGCCGCCGCTGGAGGCGGGCACCCAGTTCCCCTACGACTTCCGCGACCTGGTCCTGCCGCTGATGGGCCGCGGCGTGCCGACCTCGGCGGCCTACCTGACCCGCAGCGACCCCGCCCGGACGCGGCAATGGTCGGCCGACCTCCTGGCCGGCCTGGCCGCCGGCCGGCGTCCCGCCCCCGGCACCACCTTCGTCGTGCGGGACACCGAGCTGCCGGCGTACCTCGCGGCCCTGACGCCGGAATTCGCCGCCTACAACCTCGACGGCTTCCGGGTCCTCGTCGACCGGTCGATCCCCTTGCCCGGCGCGGTGGCCTACCTGCGGGCGCGGCCCGGGCGGCTCGCGGCGTTCCTGGCCGAGCACGCCGGCCACACCCTGGCCCTGGCCGCCAAGGACGAGGCGACCCGCAACCTGGGCGAGCCCGCCCGCGGAGCGCTGCGCGCGCGGGGATTTGAGGTGGAGCGGCTGGAGTACCGCTGCTCGTTCGCGGCGGTGCTGGCGCCCGGGGGCGCGGCCTGGCAGGAGATCCGCAACGACCGCGACGTCCGGCACGCCGTCGGGCAGCCGGTCCTCCTGGAGATCCACTCGGCCGGACTGCACCACGGCAACCTGGTGTCCATCCGCCTGGACGGCATCGAGCACGCCGTCGCCAGCCGGGGACTGAACATCCTTGCCCTGGACGCCGACTGGCAGCCCGTGGCCCTGGGCGTCTTCGACACGTACCTCGACGATGGGGGCTGGAGCCTGGAGTACCGGCGTCCGTCCCCATTGAAACGCCGGGGCGCACCGTGATACCCTACCGGAATCATCCTCGCTGACTCCCCTCCCGGGCGGCACCTGCCGCGCCACCGGTTGCAGAAAGGACCTTAGGCCATGGCACCGGAGCCGGGGCACGACGAGACGGAGGCCGGCGACCCCCGCTGGCAGCTGCTGCGTGAGCTCTTCGCCGCCGCCGCGGGACTGGCTACGGCCGCGCGAACCGCCCTTCTGGACCGGGAGACGGCCGGCGATCCGCAGCTGCGCGCCGAACTGGAAGCCCTCCTGCAGGCCGATTCCCGGGCCGGGGAGTTCCTGGCGCCGGCATCGCACGGCGCCGCCACCGGTACGATCGGACCCTACCGGCTGCTCCAGGTGCTCGGGGAGGGCGGCTTCGGCGTCGTCTATCTCGCCGAGCAGATCCGGCCCATCCGCCGCCATGTCGCCCTGAAGCTGGTGAAGCCGGGCATGGATTCGCGCCAGGTGATCGCCCGCTTCGAGGCCGAACGGCAGACCCTCGCTTCGCTCGACCACCCCGGGATCGCCCGGGTCTACGACGCGGGGGAGACGCCGGACGGGCGACCCTATTTCGTCATGGAGTACGTGCAGGGCTTGCCGGTGACCACCTACTGCGAACGCAGCGACCTCGGCCTGCGCGAGCGGCTCGGGCTCTTCCTGCGGATCTGTGACGCCGTCGGTCACGCCCACCAGGCCGGGGTGATCCACCGCGACCTGAAAGCCTCGAACGTGCTTGTCGCCAAGCGCGCCGGCGTGCCCGCACCGCGGGTCATCGACTTCGGCATCGCCAAGGCGACCGGCCCCGGCGCGGACGCCGACACCGCGACGATCGCCGGCACCGTGCTGGGCACCCTCGGCGCGATGAGTCCCGAACAGGCGGGCGCGATCGCGGCCAAGGTCGACACCCGCACCGACATCTACGCGCTGGGCATCCTGTTGTACGAGCTGTTGGCGGGCGCGCCGCCTTTCGACCCGGTACGCCTGCGGGGCCTGACCTGGCTCGACGCCCTGTGCGTGATCCGCCAGGAGGAGCCGCCGCCGCTGTCGATGCGGGCGGCGACCGCGGCCGCGCCGGGTGATCCACTCGAGGTCGCCCCGCAGGGCGAGGCGC
>JACZKN010000091.1 GCA_014859985.1 Candidatus Krumholzibacteriia bacterium
GCCCGGGAACCGGCGTTCCTGGGCCGCCTGGCCGACAGCATCGTCCCGGGCGGCGTGCTGGACTTCGAACTGGTGGCCGTCGTGCCGCGCGCCGGCCCCGGCACTCTGAGCATCGACTTCCTGGACAACCGGGCCCGCTCGGTCCTGCCCGACGGCCCCCAGGCCGGGCGCATCGACCTGGCGGCCGGCCTGCAGCGCCTGCCGCGCCAGGCATCTTTCGTCGGCCTGCCCACGGGCGCCTACCAGCTGCGGGCCGAATTGGGCCTGCCCGGCGGCGGCAGCGCCGTCTGGAGCACGACGATCCTGAACCTGGCGACCGGCTGGGCCGACTCCCTGGCGGCCCGGACCGCCGCGGTCGCGCCCCTGGAACGGCGCACCGCCACCCACCTGCTGGCGGTCGCCCGGGCCGCCGTGGCCGCCCACGTTCCGCGCCGTCACCCCGGTCCCCTCGCCACCACCCTGGGCGACCTGGACGCCATGCTGGCCCGGGCCGCCCGCAGCGGTTCGCTGCTGCCGGCCGAGGGCCCGGGCCTGCTGGTCTATCCCGGTGCCGACGGCACGGACCGCCTCTGCAGCGTCTACCGGCCGGCGCCGGGCGCCGGACGGGGCGCAGAAACGCCGCTGCTGGTGATCGACCATGCCCCCGGCGGCGAGGACCGCCTCGTGGAACGTCTGGCCCGGTTCTACAGCCACGGCGACCTGACCGGGGCCGGCGACCGCAGGCCGCTGTATCTTGTGCCACACCTGCCGGCGACCGGCCGCACGGACGCCGCCCGGGCGGCCCTGGAGTTCGCCCGCGCGCTCTTCGGCCGGGACCTGCTGCCGGTGGCGGGTGTCGACGCCGGGGCCGGCACCGCCCTGCAGCTGGCCACCGGCGGCGACGGCGTGGCCGGCCTGATGATCCTGGCCGGAGCCCGCACCGAGCCCTGGCCCCTGGCAGACGAGGCTTTCCTGGCCGGGCAGCTGGCCGACCTGCCGGCCGGGATGCCCATCGACTGGACCGATTTCAGCCGGGAGACCGCCCTGGCCGGCCAGGGCGCCGCCTTGCTGCGGCTGCTGGAACAGGCCGGCGCCCAGGTGACCGCGCGCCGGGCCGGCGGCGGCCTGGGCCTGTCCCAGGCGGCCGACCGCATCGTGCTGTGGGCCGAGGGGTTGCCCGTGCCCGGCAGCGAATAACCCGCGGAGCGGACGGGTAGAGGAACCGGTCCCCCGCACCGTCCCGCAACCAACAAGAGCCCAGGAGGCGTCATGAAGACCTTGTCCACGATATCGGCGATCCTCTGCAGCCTGGTCCTGGCCGGGCCGGCGGCCGCCGCCCCCGCCATCACCATGGTCGAGGGCGTGCCCCACGTCCTGAACGGCGCCGCCCCCGCCGGCGGCGTGCGCACCGTGAATCTCCAGGAGCAGTGGCGCATCGGCGGCGACGACGAGGACGTGCTGCTGGGGATCATCACCCGCGTCCTGGTGGACGGCGCCAACAACGTCTACCTGCTGGACCAGCAGCTGAGCGAGGTGCAGGTGTTCACCCCCGGCGGCGACCACCTCAAGACGATCGGCCGCCAGGGCGACGGCCCCGGCGAGGTGAACAACCCCGGCGACGTGGTCTTCATGCCCGACGGCACCCTGGGCCTGGTGCAGATCTTCCCGGGCAAGATCGTCAAGCTGACCATGGACGGGAACCCGGCCGGCGAGTTCGTCCCGGACACGGGCGGCGCCACCGCCGGCGGCTTCCTGGCCCTGATCAACTGCCGCTCCGCCGGCGGCAACCTCGTGCTCAGCGGCGTGCAGATCCGCCCCAACGACGCGGGCAACGGCCAGATCCGCGACTATTTCGTGCGCAGCTACGCCGAGGACGGCCGGCAGCAGGCCCACTACCTGGGCAAGCAGGCCGAGTGGGTCTTCGGCCCCGGCTTCAAGTTCCGGGAGATCGACAACGACTTCATCTGGTGGCGCATGGACGTGGGCCCGGACGGCCGCCTGGTGGTCAACGAGCCCCGCTACGACTACGCCCTGAGCGTCTACGCCCCCGACGGCACCCTCGAACGCGTGATCGAACGGGAGTACACCTCCTGGGAGCGCAACGAGACCGTCTACAAGCGCTACGAGGCCATCATGGAGGGACAGTCCGCCAACTTCCCCTTCCCCGTGGAGCGCGAGGTGGAGAAGCTGGAGCAGGACGTGGGCGAGCTGCGCGTGGCCCGGGACGGCCGCATCTGGGTGCTGCCCAGCCGGCAGATGTACGAACCGGAGCCGGGCAGCTTCGCCACCTACGACGTGTTCACCCCCGACGGCACCTTCGCCGAGCAGGTCAAGGTGGTCGGGCCGGGCAACCCCGCCGCCGACCGGCTGGTCTTCGCCGACGACGGCCTGGCCTTCATGGTCACCGGCTTCTGGGACGCGGTGCTGAGCGCCAGCGCCGCCGGCGGGGACAGCGACGACGCCGAGCCCATGTCCGTGATCTGTTACAAGGTGCAATAGGCGCGCACCGGGCCACGGCCGGCGGGGGCGGCCGCGGCGGGTTTCCGGCCCCGCAACTGCAACCCGAAGCGCAAGATCTGCGTAAGGGGCCGGCGACGCGGTGCCCGTGGGGGGATCTCCCGCAAACCCTGCCGACCGGCGGCTGCCGGGCTTTCCGGACTTCCGGGCCCGGCCGCCCGCACGACTGTGGGCCGCGGCGGACGCCAACCGCCGTCACAAGGAAGGTAACAATATGTTTTTCAACGACTTACATCGTCAGGGACGCCCGGTCCGGACCCTGCTGCTGCTGGCCCTGGGCGCCGCCCTGCCGGCGGCCGCGGCGGCCGCCGAACCCACCCTGGCCGTCCTGCAGGAGGCCTGGCGCGCCGGCGGCGAGAACGACGAGGTCTTCTTCGGCAACGTGGGTGCCGTGCAGACCGATCCCGAGGGCAATGTCCTGTTGCTGGACGCGCAGCTCTCGGAGGTCCACGTCTACTCGCGGACGGGCGAGCACCTGTCCACCCTCGGCCGCGAGGGCGACGGCCCGGGCGAGGTGCGCCGCCCCGGCGACATGTTCGTCCGTCCCGACGGCACCGTGGCCATGATCCAGGGTTTCCCGGGCCGCATCGTCATGGTCAACCCGGACGGCACCCCCGCGGGCGAGACCACCTACACGCCCCCCGGCGGCGCCGGCGCCGGCCAGTTCGCGGTGATCGTGCGCGGCTTCCGCCAGGGCGAGGGCATGGTGCTGGCGGGCATCCGCATGAGCTTCGGCGGCGGCTCGCAGAGCAAGCAGGTCTACTTCCTGGCGTCCTGCGACGCCCAGGGCGCCGAGCAGCGGGTGCTGCTGCAGAAGGAGCACACGATCGACTACGCGGACCTGCGCCTGGACGAGCTGCAGATGGACTTCGTGTGGACCCGCGTCGCCGTGGGTCCGGACGGGCGGGTCTACGCCGCGCCGGACCGCAATGCCTACGCGGTGCACGTATTCGCTCCCGACGGCGCCGCGCAGCGGGTCATCACCCGGGATTACACCGCGCCGTCCCGCGAGCAGCGCCAGCGCGACAACGCCAAGCGCATCATCGAGGCCGTGGCTGCCAACTACCCGTCCCCCCTGCGGGGGCTGACCATCGAGGAGACGGACCAGGCGATCAGCGGCCTGTTCGTCACCGGCGACGGACGCCTGTGGGTGGCCACCGGCCGCAGCGGACGCGACCTGCCCGCGGGCGCCTGGCTCGTGCTGGACGTCTTCGGACCCGACGGCGCCTTCGAGAAGCAGGTGGCCCTGCCCGGCAGCCACGACCCGGACCAGGACGCCGTGTACGTGCTGCCCGACCACCGGGTGGTGGTGGTCACCGGCGCCCTCGACGCCTGGTTGAACCAGCAGGCAGTCGGCGCGGGCGAGACCGAGGGCGCGCCCCTGGAGATCATCTGCTATACCATGGAGAAATTCTGACCTCCCGGCGGACCGGGCGGACCGGGCGGCGCCGGGCCCGGCAACTGCAACGTGAAAGGCTGACCATGGAAATGCGCGCGACCGCAGTGTCCCGCTCGGCGGCGGCACTCTCCGTCCTCCTGGTGGTGCTGCTCCTGGGCGCGGTCCCGCAGCTGGGTGGCTGCTCCGGCGGCGGCGACGGCACGGCCGCCGATTCCACCGCCGCCCCGGCCGACACCACGGCGGCGGTCGACGGCGGGGACGAGGAAGCCGAGACCGCGGAGAAGGCCATCACCGTCGACGTGGGCACGGTGCGCCGGGGCGACCTGGTGATGCCCATCTATGCCGACGGCGCCATCCGCACGCCCCGCTCGGTGGAGATCAAGACCAAGCTGGGCGGCGAGCTGCTGGAGGTCCTGGTGCGCGACGGCGACCGGGTCAAGCGGGGCCAGCTGCTGGCCCGCATCGACCCCCGCGAGTACCGCATCACCCTGGAGGAGACCCGCTACCGCCACCTGCAGGCCCTGAGCCAGATGGCCGCGGAGGCCGACACCTTCACCGTCAACACGGGCGCCCTGCGGGACTTCGCCGCCGGCCGGGAGGACCTGGACCGGGCCCTCGTCCGGGGCACCATCACCGCCGACGAGCACCGGGCGCAGCTGTTGGCCCTGGAGATGGGCGCCCTGGAGCGGGGCGCCTTCCGCGACGCGGTGTTCCAGCAGCGCACCGGCCTGGCGGACGCGCGCATGGCCGAGGAACGGGCCAAGCTGAACCTGGAGTACACCGAGATCCGCGCACCGTTTGCCGGCGTCGTCCAGGGCCTGGTGATGGTGGCGGGCCAGAACGTGACGGTGAACCAGACCTTCTGCGCGGTCTTCAACAACGACAACCTCGAGGCCGCCGTGAACGTGCTGGAGGCCGACCTGGGCAACCTCGCCGAGGGCCGCCCGGTGCTGCTGGCCGTCCCCGCCACCGGCGACACCCTGCGGGCCCGGGTGGACGTGCTGTCCCCCACCCTGGACCAGGCCAGCCGCACCTGCGAGGTGCTGGTCCGCTTCGCCAACCCCGACGGCCGCTACCGACCCGGCATGTTCGTGCGCGCCCAGATCGCCGGTTTCGTCTTCCCGGACCGCCTGCTGGTGCCCAAGGACGCCCTGCTGACGCGCGACGACCGTCCCCTGGTGTTCAAGCGCGAGGGCGACCGGGCCAAGTGGCTGTACGTGGACACGGGGCTGGAGAACGACGAGTGGGTGGAGATCAAGGCCGTGCACTCGGGCGGCAGCCTCGCGCCGGGCGAGGAGATCGTGGTCAGCGACCACCTGACCCTGGCCCACGAGGCGCGGATCAAGGTGCGCCGGACCGTGCCCGGCAGCGACCGCTGGGCCTTCGGCGCGGCGGGGCCGGCCGGCGGCGCCGGGGAGTCCGGCCGATGATCATCCGGACCGCCGTCAGGCGCCCCGTCGCCATCCTGATGCTCTTCGCCGGCCTGGTGATCATCGGCCTGCAGGCCCGCAGCCGCCTGCCGGTGGACCTGCTGCCGACCATCAACTACCCGAACCTGACGGTGATCACCAACTGGCAGGACACGCCGGCGGACGACCTGACCCGCCTGGTGACCCAGCCCCTGGAGGAGGTCATCACCGGCCTGGCGGGAGTGCGGCGCGTGGTCTCGCGGACCCGCGAAGGCGTCTCCACCATCACGGTGCAGTACGAGTGGGGCACCGGCATGGACTTCGCCAACCTGCACCTGCGCGAGGCCATCGACCGGGTGGCGTTCCGGGACGACTTCCCGGCCGCGGCGGACCGTCCCCTGATCCTGCGCTGGGACCCGAGCGCGCGGCCCATCGCCATCCTGGTGATGCAGGGCGACGACCCCATGGCCCGCATGACCGAGTTCGCGCGGGAGGTGGTCAAGCCGGCGCTGGAGCAGATCAACGGCGTCAGCCAGGCCGAGGTGATCGGCGGCGCCGAGCGGGAGATCCTGGTGCGCCCGGACTTCGGCCGGCTGCGGCTGTACGGCCTGACCGTGGAGGACCTGGCGACCGCCCTGCGCGTGGCCAACATCTCGTTCCCCGGCGGCCGCATCCGCAAGGGCCCGCTGCACCTGCCGCTGCGCATCCTGGGCGAGTTCGAGAACCTCGACGAGATCCGCGCCACCGAGATCCCCGCCGCCGGCCCGGGCATCACCATCGGCGACGTGGCCGAGGTGCTGGACACGGTCAAGGAGCCCGAGGGCTACACGCTGGCCGGCGGCGAGGAGGTGGTCTCGCTGCACCTCTACAAGGAGGTGGGAGAGAACACCATCGCCACTACCGCCGAGGTGGACAAGGTGCTGGGCATCCTCAAGGGGCAGTATCCGGCCTTCCGCCACTCGTTCATCTACCGCGACGCCGACTTCGTCCAGGAGAGCTTCAAGGGGCTGCAGGATTCCCTGCTGTACGGCTCGGCCCTGGCCTTTTTGGTGCTGTTCCTGTTCCTGATGGACTGGCGCAGCCCCATCGTCGTGGGCCTGGCGATCCCCGTCTCCATCATGACCACCTTCGCCTTCCTCTACTTCGCCAAGGTGGGCCTGAACCTGATGTCCCTGGGCGGCCTGTCCCTGGCCGCGGGCATGCTCGTGGACAACTCCATCGTGGTGCTCGAGAACATCAACCGGCACCTGAAGCTGGCCCGCGGCACGGCCGAGGAGGTGGGCGACGTCTGCGCCCGCGCGGCCCAGGAGGTGGCCTCCCCGGTGGTGGCGGCCACCCTGACCACCGTGGCGGTGTTCTTCCCGGTGATCTACGTGCCCGGCGTGGCGGGCGAGTTCTTCCGGGACCAGGCCCTGACCGTGACCATCTCGCTGCTGGTCTCGATCCTGGCGGCCCTTTTGCTGCAGCCCATGCTCAGCGCCCGCATCCTGAAGCCGGCCGGCGACCGGCCCGGCCTGCTGTTCCGGCCCTTCGACGCCCTGGTGCGCCTGGCCATCGGGCGCTACCACCGTCTCTTGGAGCGGGTGCTCGACCACAAGGCCGTCTTCCTGGGCCTGGTGGTGCTGGCGGTGGCGGCGGTGGCCTGGCTGGGCTCGGACCTGCGCCTGACCTTCATGCCCGACCGCACCCGCGGCGACTTCACCCTGGCGCTGGAACTGCCGGCGGGCACCCCGCTGGAGCTGACCCACGACACGGCGGCCCGCCTGGCGGCGTCCATCGCCCCCATGCCCGAGGTGGAGACGGTGTACGTGCAGGTGGGCGTCACCGAAAAGACCCTGGCCTCGCTGAAGGAGTACAGCGCGGCCAACACGGCGCGCATCCGCGTGATGCTGCATCCCTCGCGCCATGGGCGCCAGGACATGGAGCACATCAAGGCGCGGCTGGCCGCCAGCCTCGAGGCCCAGCAGGGGGCCGTCTGGAGCTTCCGCGAGGAGGGCCTGGGGCTCAGGGAGATCCTCGCCAGCGGCGAAGCCGCCTTCACCCTCGGCGTCGTGGCCGAGCGCGGCGACCAGGCCCTGAGCACGGCCGAGGACCTGCTGCCCCGCCTGCGCGCCATCGACGGGCTGCAGGACGTGGAGATGGACCGGGTGCTGGGCAACCCCACCGTGGAGGTGACGGTGGACCGCGAGAAGGCCCTGCGCTTCGGCCTGGAGCCGGAGGCCCTGGCCGCGGAGCTGCGCAACCGCATCCAGGGCACCGTGGCCACCACCTACAACGAGATCGAGCAGCGCATCGACATCGCCGTGCGCCTGCCCCGCGAGCAGCGCTACGACCTGGCGGCGGTGCTCTCCTCCCCCGTGACCGTGGCCGAGGGCAAGACCGTGCCCCTGGGCAGCTTCATGGTCCAGACCGTGGGCCAGCCCGTGCGCGAGGTGGTGCGCCGGGACCAGCGCCGGCAGATCACCCTGTCCGGGGACATCACCGGCCGCACCGTGGCCGAGGTCTGGCACGACGTCGACGCCGTGCTGGCGGGCCTGGCCCTGCCCGAGGGCGTGGGCCTGGTCACCGGCGGCGAGCAGGAGGAGATCAACAGCAGCTTCAAGGACCTGGGCTGGGCGCTGCTGCTGTCGGCCCTGCTGGTGTACATGATCCTGGCGGCCCAGTTCGAGAGCTTCGTCGACCCCCTGATCATCACCGGCGTGCTGCCGGTGGGCATCGCCGGCGCCGTGCTGACCCTGTGGCTGACGGGCCAGTCCCTGAACATCATCTCGCTGATCGGCATGATCGCGCTGCTGGGCATCGCCGTGAACGACGCCATCGTCAAGGTCGCGACCATCCGCCGGCTGCGGGCCGACGGCATGGCCGGGCGCGCGGCCGTGCTCGAGGCCGGCCTGCTGCGCTTCCGGCCCATCATGATGACGACCGTGACCACGGTGCTGGCCATGGTGCCCATGGGCCTGGGCCTGGGCACGGGCGAGCAGATGCAGCGGCCGCTGGCCATCACCATCATCGGCGGCCTGAGCTTCGCGACCCTGCTGACCTTGTACCTGACGCCGGTGGCCTACGAGCTGATCCACCGGCGCCTGGACCGGGAGTACTAGGCCATGATCCGCTTCGCGGTCGACCACCCCGTGGCCACGTGGATGCTGTTCGCGGCGCTGCTGGTGACGGGCATCTACGCCCTGCCCCGGCTGAACATCGAGGCCATGCCCGAGACCGACCTGCCGGAGCTGTCGATCGTCACCGGCTGGAACGGGGCCTCGCCCAGCGCCATCCAGCGCTCGGTGACCCTGCCCATCGAGGAGGCCGCGGCCGGCTGCCACGGCATCGAGGACATCGATTCCCAGTCCCGCCACGGCCAGAGCACGGTCACGGTGAAGTACAAGCGCGGCACGAACATGGACTTCGCCCGGCTGGAGCTCTCGGAGCAGCTGGGCGCGGTGCGCCGCAACCTGCCGGCCCAGGCGGGCCAGCCCGTCATCCGCCCCTTCGTGCCGGAGGAGCTGCGCGCCGAGGAGTTCTTCTCGGTGAGCCTCGTCTCGCCGCTGTCCATGAACGAGCTGCGCGACCGCGCGGAGACCTGGCTGGTGCCGCGCTTCCTGGCCATCGACGGCGTCGCGGACGCCGAGCTGCGCGGCGGCGCCCGGCCCCTGGTCAAGGTGCTGCTGGACCTGGAAAAGCTGGAGCGCTACGGCCTGACCGCCGACCTGGTCGCGGGCCGCCTGGACGCCCTGGACGACATCATGCCGGCGGGGGCGGTGCGGCGCAGCGGCCTGGAGCTGACGGTCTCGGTGCGGGAGGACGTGAGCCTGGACCTCCTGCGCAGCACGGTGCTGCGCAACCTCGGCGGCCAGCCGGTGACCCTCGCCCACGTGGCCGAGGTGCGCGAGGACTTCGAGGACATCAGCTACTTCAGCCGCATCGGCGGCGAGAACGTCATCACCCTGAACATCACCAAGCGCAGCGGCCAGAACTCCATCGCCGTCAGCCGCCGCCTGCGCGGCGAGCTGCCGGAGATCCAGGCCGAGGCCCGCTTCCCGGTGCACTTCGAGATCGACCAGGACGAGGGCGAGGAGCTCGAGGACAAGCTCGAGGAGCTGGTGACCCGCTCGCTGGTGATCCTGGGCCTGCTGTTCGTGATGCTGGCCGCCGCGCTCAAGCGGGTGCGCCTGACCGCCATCGTGATCTCGTCGATCCTCCTGGCCATCGTCATCTGCCTGACGTTGTTCTACTTCTTCGGCGTGTCGGTGAATTTCATCACCATCAGCGGGCTGACCGTGTGCTTCGGCATGCTGCTGGACAACAGCATCCTGGTGCTGGACGCGATCCACCGGCGCCTCTCGGGCCGGCACGGCGGCGACAGCCGGGAAGCCCTGGTCCTGGGCACCCGCGAGGTGGCCTTCCCGATCATGGCCACGACGCTGACCACGGTGGTGGCGTTCCTGTCCTTCATCTTCATGACCGACCGCCTGTCGCTGTTCTACGTGCCCCTGGCGGTGAGCGTGGGCATCGCCATGCTGGCCTCGATCTTCGTCGCCTTCTGCTGGATCCCGGTGGCCCTGCGGGGCCCGGCCGAGAAGGAGATGCGCCACGGCCAGGCGGCCGGCGACGAGTTCGGCCTGGCCGGCTGGAGCATGGCCTGGCGCTGGGGCCTCGGAGCGCTGCTGCTGGCGGCGGCGGTGTTCGCCGCCGCCTGGCTCTGGAAGGGCCGCCCCACCGCCCTGGACTGGCTGCCCTGGCTGGGCGGCGCGGCCGGCCTGCTGGCTGCCGTCGGCGTCTTCGTGGCCTGGGTGGACGCGCTGACCCGCCTGCACCTGCGGTTCTGGGCCTTCCCGGTGGTGCTGACGCTGGTGCTGTTCGTCGGCATGGGCTGGGCCTTCAAGGAGAAGGTGCGCACCGGCGGCTTCTGGCGGCCCCAGCCCAAGGAGACCATCGTCGCCTACTGCGAGCGGCCCGTGGGCACGGACGTCAAGCTCTCCAGCGAGACCATCCGCCTCTTCGAGCAGGAGGTGCTGCCCCTGCCCGAGGGCGCCCACATGCGCTCGGGCGCCTTCGGCAACCAGGCCTGGCTGAACATCGAGTTCGAGGACGAGCTGCTGACCTCGGCCTACCCCGAGCTCTTCCGCAACAAGCTGATCGTGCTGGCCGAGGAACTGGGCGGCATGTTCATCTGGATCAACGGTTTCGGCGACCCCTACATGAAGGGCGGCCGCGGCGGGGGCATGTCCAACTCGACGGTCCGCCTGACCGGCTACAACTCCAAGGAACTGAAGCAGATCTCCGACGCCGTGCTGGCGCGCCTGGACCGCAACCGGCGCGTGCGCAACGCGCGCCTGACCAGCGGCGACCGCTTCAGCCGCAACGCCACCGACGAGACCGTGGTGATCCTCGACCGCGAGGCCCTGGCCCGGCACCGCCTGCCCATGGCCGAGGTCATGGGCCACATCCGCCGCCTGCTGGGGGTGGAGACCCCCTGGCACATGGTGGTCGACGGCCAGGACCAGCGCCTGATGATGAGCTTCGACGATGCCGAGGAGATCGAGTACGACCAGATCCTGGGCCGCACCATGACCACCAGCCGCGGCCAGAAGGTGCAGCTGGGCCGGCTGATCGCCATCGAGCAGCGGCCGGAGATCAGCTCCATCAACCGTCACGACCAGCGCTACAGCCAGCAGATCAACTGGGAGTACATCGGCACCGACGCCATGCGCCGGCGCTTCATCGCCGAGGTCCTGGCGGGCATGGAGCTGCCCTACGGCTATACCGCCGAGGACATGTCCGGCGAGCAGATCGAACAGGAAGAGGAAGAGGAGCTGAAGCAGACCCTGTGGCTGACCCTGATCTTCATCTTCATGGCCCTGGCCGCCATGTTCGAGAGCTTCGCCCTGCCGGTGCTGGTGCTGCTGTCGATCCCCATGGCCCTGGTGGGGGTGGCGGGCATGTTCTGGGGCACGGGCAGCGAGTTCGACTCGTCGGCCAAGATCGGCCTGATCCTGATGTTCGGCATCGTGGTCAACAACGCCATCCTGCTGGTCAACCGCTTCCGCCTGCAGGTGCGCGAGCTGGTGGCCGAGGCCGGCCACGGGCCGGACGCGGTGCCGGCCAAGCGGCGCACCGGCGGCTTCGACCTGTGGCGGCTGCCCGGCCCCGAGCGCCAGCGCATCCTGCGCGCGGCCATCGTCGACGGCACGCGCATCCAGATGCGCTCGATCCTGCTGACCAGCGGCACCACCATCGCGGGCCTGCTGCCCCTGCTGTACAAGAAGGACCTGAGCGGCGGCAAGGACATCTGGGAGAACCTGGCCCTCAGCTCCATCGGCGGGCTGACCAGCAGCACGGTGCTGATCCTTGGGGCCATCCCGGCGCTCTACTGGATCTGCACCCGCTGGGGCTGGGGCCTGGCGCGCCTGGGCCGCCGGGTCCGCGGC
>JACZKN010000011.1 GCA_014859985.1 Candidatus Krumholzibacteriia bacterium
GCCGCGGCCTGCGCCGCGGCCCTGCCCGCCTCGTCCCTGGCCGTTCATGGGCCCGTCCTCTCCGCCGCGCTGCGCGGCCATGCGGCGCCGCCGCCGGCCCGGTCCGCAGACGCCGGGCATGGCGAAGGCATCCTGATCCAATCGGCCGTCCTGCCAGGCCCCGACGACCTCGTCCAGGGCGCCCGCCACGAACGGCACCACACGCACGCCGTAGGCGGACACCAGCTGCTGCAGGGGGCGGGAGATGGCGCCGCAGACCAGGCTGCCGATGCCCATCTCCACCAGGGCCAGGGCCCGCTGCACCGGCAGCCCGTCCGGAAGCGCCGCGACCTGACGCCCGACGATGCGGCCGGCCTCGTCCTCGACGACGAGGACCTGCCGCGCCGTGTCGAAGACCGGCGCGATGCGCTCGTCCCAGCAGGCGAAGGCTGTCTTCACGGACCGGACCTCCCGGTTGGCGGACACTCCCTTCACTGCAAGCGGGGAGCCACCGGGCAGCCGAGAGCTCGAACAGCATTACTCTTTGTGCGGCATGTGATTACGACATGTTCAGGCGAGGGGCCGAGCGGCCTACAGTCGCGCTAGCACTACTCTAGGGCCCGAATACAGAAGCAGAAACGCTACTCCACCGGCTCCCGCCGGCGCCGCCCGTCGCGGGCCGGCAGCTCCAGGCCCAGCTTCCGGACGCGGCGGAAGAACGTCGTCTTGTGGATGCCCAGCTCCTGTGCCGCGGCGAGGCGATTGCCGCCGTGCCGCTCCAGCGCGGCCCGGATCGCCTCGGCGTCCAGGATCTCGTGGGCGGTGCGCACGCCCAGGCCCGCCGCGGCCGCGCCCCGTGCCGTCAGCTCCCCGGGCAGGTCCGCGATGCCGATGGGCCGGTCGCCGCAGCTGACGAAGGCCCGTTCGACGACGTTGCCCAGCTCGCGGATGTTGCCGGGCCAGTCGTGGGCCATCAGCAGCGACAACGCCTCGGGCGCGACCCCCGGCACGGCGCGGTGCTGCAGGCGGTTGCAGCGGGCCACGAACTCCCCGGCCAGCAGGGGAATGTCCTCCCGGCGCCGGCGCAGGGGATGCAGCTCGACCCGCAGGACGTTCACCCGGTAGTAGAGGTCCTCCCGGAACCGCCCCTGGCGCACCTCCTGCTCCAGGTCGCGGTTGGTGGCCACGATGACCCGCACGTCCGCACTCTCGGTGCGGTTCGAGCCCAGCGGCTCGTAGGTCCGCTCCTGCAGCACCCGCAGCAGGCGGACCTGCAGCGCCGGGCTGATCTCGCCGATCTCGTCCAGGAACAGGGTGCCGCCCCGGGCCGCGGCGAAGCGGCCGGGCTTGTCCCGCTGCGCCCCGGTGAAGGCGCCGGCCTTGTAGCCGAACAGTTCGGACTCGAGCAGGGTGTCGGGCAGGGCCCCGCAGTTGACCGCGACGAAGGGCCCGGCGCTGCGGGGGCCGAGGGCGTGGATGGTCCGGGCCACCAGCTCCTTGCCCGTGCCCGTCTCCCCCAGCACGAGCACGGTGCCGGGGCTGGCGGCGACGGCCGGCAGGGCCTCGAACACCCGCTGCATCAGGGGGCTGCGGCTGGACAGGTCGCCGACCCGGAACCGGCCGGCGAGTTCGTCGCGCAGGGCCTCGACCTCGGACAGGTCGCGGAAGGTCTCCGCGCCGCCCACCACGCGGCCCTCGCCGTCGCGCAGCACGGCCGTCGAGACGCTGATGGGGATGCGCTCGCCGTCGGCGTCGACGATGTAGGCCGACTTGCCGATGATCGGGCGCCCGCTGGCCAGGGTGTGCCGCAGCGCGCAGTGCTCACCGCACATGCTCGAGCGGAAGACGTCGGCGCAGGTGCGGCCGAGGGCGTCCCGGCGGGCCACCCCCGTGATCTGCTCCGCCGCGCGGTTGAAGGAGGTGATGCGCCACTCGAGGTCCACCGTGAAGACCCCGTCGGAGATGCTCTCGAGGATGGCCTCGGTGGGCGTCCCGGCCTGCCGCGGCCGGTCCTTGCTGCGCGCCATGGACGTCGGCTCCCGGTTCGGCGGCCGCCTCGGCGCGGCCGCACGCGCAGAACATAACCCATTCCGTCCCTGCGGGCACGGAGGCGTCTACCCGCACCCCTGCCCGTACGCCCCGAGCGGCCCGCAATCCTCCGCCCCGGCCGGCTGCTGCCCCGGCAGGCAGGGCGAGTCGGCCCGCAGGCGGTAGTCGTCGCCGCCGCAGAACCGCGGATCGGCCCGGAAGATGCCGCCCAGGTCGGTGAACAGGGTCGGCATGGCCGTGTCGCTGGCGTTGTTCCACAGGTCGCTGCAGCCCAGGGCGAAGCCCGACTGGATGTGGGCGGCGAAGGCCTGGCCCCCCGTGTTGCCGGCGATGATGCTGCCGGTGACGGCCATGAACGCGGTGTTCTCGGTGCGGAACACCGAGCCCAGGTTGGCGCTGTTGCCGACGATGGTGCAGCGGTCCAGGGTCGCCTCGCCCAGGGCGCCGTCCAGCAGCAGGGCGCCGCCGCGGCCGCTGACGGTGTTGCCCGCCATGGTCACGCCCGCGAAGCGGATGGGGGCCTTGCTGACGGTCGCCGCGCCGCCGTGGTCGGCGGTGTTGCCGCGGATGACCACGTCCTGCAGGGTGATCCGGTGGTTGCTGTCGCGCAGCATCAGACCGCCGCCGCTGTCCTCGGACACGTTGTCCTCGATCACGCAGCCGGTGAACGTGGCGTTCAGGTTGTACAACAGCCCGCCGCCGCCCTGCGCGGTGGCCATGTTGCCTCGGATCGTGCAGTTGCGGACCTCCACCGGGAAGAGGTCGTTGATCAGCATCAGCCCGCCGCCGAACTGGGCCCGGTTGTCCTCGATCAGCAGGTTCTCCAGCAGGACGACGCCCTGCCCCCCGTACCACAGGCCCCCGCCCTGGCTGGCCTCGTTGCCGCGGATGATGCAGTTGCGGACCGTGGTGCTGTTCAGGTGCGCCGTCAGCCCGGCGCCCACGTAGGCCTCGGTGTCCGAGCCGCTGGGCCCGGTGGCCCGGCCGCCGGTCAGGGTGAAGCCGTCCACGGTGACCCCCGGCCACTTGGGCACGTCCTCGCTGGGCCCGAACATCCCGCCGGTGATGAACAGGCACGGGCCCTGCCCCTGGGCGTCGATGATGGTGGCCTCGGGCCCGGCCTCGCCGACGATGCTGAACCCGGTGTGGTAGGCCGGCACGTAGACCAGGCCGAAGTGGGGATCGCCGGTGCCCTGGTTGGCCCAGGTGTAGCGCCCGGGCGCCACCAGCACGGTGTCGCCGACCCGGGCCACGGCCACGGCGGCCCCGATGGTGGGCAGGTCGCCGGTGCCCTCCACGTTCACGTACCAGATGCGCATCGAGTCGGTCAGGCAGGCCACCGGCGTGCCCAGGCCCGAGCGCAGCCCCGCGTCGTCCACCGCGCGCACCGCCACCCAGTGGTCGGTGCTGTCGGCCAGCCCGGTGATGGTGGTCTGCAGCAGGCCCGGCTTCGACGCCGGCGTGACCTCACCCTCGTGCAAGGCGGCCGCGGCCCAGTTGCCCTCGTCGATGGGCGCGGTGGACCAGCGCACCTCGTAGCCCGCCGCCGTCCCGTAGACCGAGTCGTCGCAGGCCACCGCCCAGGCCACGGTCAGCCAGCTGCGGTCGGCCGCCCACTGGCGCAGACCCGTCACCGGCGCGGGGCGCGTGCGGTCGTGGTCCACGGCCGCGGTGGCGATCACCGGGTTCGAGACCTCCGACCACGGGCCCTCGCCCCAGCGCGCCCGCAGCCGCAAGGCGTAGGTGCGCCCGGCCTCCAGCCCCGTGACCGTGTGCTCGTGCAGGGCGCCGGCCTCGGCGTCGACGGCCGGCGCGGGCAGGGCGGTCCAGGCCTCCCAGGGATCGTCCTCGCGCCCCGGCGCGGTGTGGCGCAGGGCGTAGCCGATGCCCCCGCCGGCCTTGGCCGGCAGGTCCGGGCTGGTCCACTGCAGGGTCAGCTGCCCGTCGGCGCCGGCGGTGACCACGAGGTCGGCCACCGGCAGCGGGGCCGGTCCGGTGGGCGCCAGCGGCCCGCCGTCGTCCGAGGAAGAGCAGGCGGCCAGCAAGGACAAGGAAACGATCAGCGCGGCATGCAGGAGATGGCGTGCGGTCATGGGAACACTCCGTCGGCGAATGCCGGCCGGCGCCGCGGGGTGGCGCGCGGCCGGTTCCGGGTAATTCCGTCGAGATAAGGATCCGTACGCCGGAAATCAATCCCGGGTTGTCGGGATTCTGCGCGGGGGTCCGCAGTCGGCGCAAGGCCCCGCGTCGCCCCTCTCCACCTGCAGGGTCACGTGGCCGATACCGAAGTTGTGCTCCAGGCCGCGGGTCAGGGCCTGCAGCCCGGCGTCGTCGGCGCCGCCGGGCATCTGCAGGTGGGCGGTCAGGGCGGCACTGGTGGTGCTCATGGCCCAGACGTGCAGGTCGTGCACCCCGGCCACGCCCTCCTGCCCCAGCAGCCAGCGCTCCACCTGCTCGGGCTCCACCCCGGCCGGCGCCGCGTCCAGGGCCAGCCGCAGCGAATCCCGCAGCAGCCCCCAGGTGCCGACGGTGATCACCGCGACGATCACCAGGCTCAGCACGGGGTCGATCCACATGAGCCCCGTCCGCATGATCACCAGCGCGCCCGCCACCACGCCCAGCGACACGGCCGCGTCGGCGGCCATGTGCAGGAAGGCCGCGCGGATGTTCAGGTCATGCTTGCGGTCGGCGAAGAACAGGGCCGCCGTCACGGTGTTGATCACCACGCCGATCCCCGCCACCACCAGCACCACCGGCCCATCCACGTGCGCGGGCACCCGCAGGCGGACGATCGCCTCCCAGGCGATCACCCCCAAAGCCGCCATCAACAGCAGCGAGCTGAACAGCGCCGCCAGCACCGTGCCCTTGCGCAGCCGGTAGGTGAACCGGGGCGAAGGCGCCTTCTCCGCCACCAGGTACGCGCCCCACGCCAGGGCCAGGCTCAGCACATCGCCCAGGTTGTGCCCGGCGTCCGCCATCAGGGCCAGGGAACCGGCCAACACGCCGGCCGTGAACTCGACCGCCACGAACGCGCTGTTCAGCACCAGACCGACCACGAAAGCGCGGCGGTAGCGGCCGTCGTGGCCGTGGTCGTGGCCGTGGTGGCCGGGTCCATGAGCATGGGTGTGCATGCAGCGCATATTAGGCACGTCCGCGCCCGAGGGAAAGCCCTGGCCCGTTTTTTTGACGCCTCGTCCCGTGGGCGGGGTGACATCATCCACCCACGGCATGATCCATCAAGCCTCCGCACTCGGCCCGCCCTTGACCCGCGGCGCCCCCGCGCACCATGGTTGGCGCTTGCTGCCGTCGCCCCCTGCCCGGGAGCCGCCATGACCGTCCTGAACATCGTCCTGCCCGTCTTCCTGGTCGTCGGCCTGGGCTGGGGCCTGCGCCGCGGCGGTTTCCTGTCCGCCGACGGCAACGGGGTGCTCACCCGCCTGGTCTACTGGGTGGCCGCGCCGGCCCTGCTGCTGCGCAGCGCCGCCGTCACCCCCCTGCGCGAGAGCGTCAACCCGTGGGGCCTGGCGGTGATGGGCACCGTGACCGTCGTCATGGGCATCGTCGTCTACCTGGCTGCGTACCGGTCCCGCCCCTCCCGCCGCGGCGTCATCGCCCAGGGCGCGGTGCGCAGCAACCAGGTGTTCCTGGGCCTGCCGCTGGTCTACAACGCCTGGGGCGAGGAGGCCGTCGGCCTGGTCGCGGTGATGGTGGGCCTGATGGTGATCATCTACAACGTGATGTCCGTGCCCCTGCTGACCCTGCCCCACCGCCAGCGCGGCGGCCATCCCTTCGCCGGCGCCTGGGACGGCACGCGGCGCGTCCTGACCAACCCCCTGGCCATGGGCAGCCTGGCGGGCATCGCCGTCTCGGCCGCGGGCCTGCCCCTGCCCCACGCCCTGGACGTGTCGCTGGACCTGGTGGGCCGCACCGCGCTGCCCCTGGCGCTGATCTCCGTGGGCGCGGCCCTGGACCTGCGCCGCCTGCGCCACGAGCTGCCGGTCGCCGGCGCGGTGGTCGTCCTGAAGCTGGGCGTCTATCCCGCCCTGGTCTGGCTGGGCCTGTCCTGGCTGGGGGTGACGGGCCTGGCGCTGAAGGCCGTGGTGCTGATCGCCGCCACCCCGACGGCCGTGGTCAGCTACGTCATGTCCAAGGAGATGGGCGGGGACGAGCAGCTCGCGGCCGGCCTGATCATCGGCACCACCTTGGCAGCGCTGCCGTCGACCATCATCTGGCTGCTGGTGCTGGGAGTCTAGCGGATCACCGTCCTTGACCGCTGCCCATCATATATGCGACTATTTACATCCGGATTCGAACAACTCACCCAAACAGAGGGAAATCACCCATGCGGATCGCCAAGAACGACGTGCCGGTCAAAATTTCCGTCCCGGGCGCCGTCGCCCGCCAGCAGACCGATTTCGGGGATGCCACCGGGTACGGCAAGATGGGCGGCGAATACTTCTCGCTGGGCGCCGGCGCGGACATCGCCCCGCTGCTGAAGGGGCTCGAAGGCGACCTTTGCCAGTCTCCCCACTGGGGCTACCTGCTCGCGGGCGCCCTGACCGTCACCTTCGGCGACGGCACCGTGGACAAGGTCAACGGCGGCGACCTGTTCTACTGGCCTCCCGGCCACACCGTGCGCGCGGACGCCGACGCCGAGATCATCCTGTTCAGTCCCCAGCACGAGCACACCCTCGTCATCGATCATCTGCGGACCATGATGCAAGGCTGAGATCTTGTGCCGCCGTGCCGCCTCTGGCAGACTCGCCCCACTTCAGGGACGAGGAGGCCCCGCACCATGCCCCAGAAACTCGCACTGCTGGCGGTGGCCGGCGCCCTGGGCACCCTGGCCCGCTACGGCCTGGCCGGCCTGGCCCAGCGCCTGGGCGCCGGCTTCCCCTGGGGCACCCTGGCGGTGAACCTGGTCGGCTGCTTTTTGGCGGGCCTGCTGTGGACCTTGTTCGAGTCGCGCGTCGCCGTCGCGCCGCAGACGCGCACCGTGGTGATGGTCGGCTTCCTGGGCGCGTTCACCACCTTCTCGACCCTGATCCTGGAGACGAGCCAGATGTTCGGCGCCGCCGAGTGGCTGCACGCGACGATGAACGTCGCCCTGCACCTGGGCCTGGGCATGGCGGCCCTGCTGGCCGGCATGGCGCTGGCCCGGGGCATCTGACCGCGTTCAAGGAGGCGACCATGCACCTGCCGCAAGAAGCCAGCCTGCTGCGCATCTTCATCGGCGAGAGCGACAAGGCCGACGGCCGCCCCCTTTACGAGACCATCGTAACACGAGCCCGCGCCCGCGGCCTGGCCGGCGCCACCGTCCTGCGGGGCTTCCTGGGCTACGGCGCCAACAGCCGCATCCACACCGCCAAGGTGCTGCGCCTGTCGTCCGACCTGCCGATCGTGGTGGAGATCGTCGACGCCCCCGACCGCATCGAGGCCTTTTTACCCGAACTGGACGGCCTGATCGGCGAGGGCCTGGTGACCATCGAGAAGGTGCGGGTGATCACGTACCGGCACGGGGGCGATCCCGGCTAGCGCCCGGCCCCCCGTGCTGATTGAAAATCCGATTTTCAATCGTGCAAGGGGGCCCCCCGGGGGGCCGTTTGACAATCCCCCCGCCGATCCCGTACCTCATGCAGCCGGCGCACCCAGCC
>JACZKN010000092.1 GCA_014859985.1 Candidatus Krumholzibacteriia bacterium
CCCACCAGCGCCCGGCGGCTGTGCTCCAGGCCATCGAGTAGCGAACCTCAAACCATGGGGCAGGAGCAGAGGCGAAAGCGCAGGCGAAAATGGCTACCTATCGCGCGAAAACGGGTGGCGACCTTCAGGCGAGAATTGACAGGGATCAAGGCACTGGCCCAGGAGGTGGCGGCGTGCGAGTAGAAGTCCGTGTGGACTGGGGTCCGAAGGCCGGGAAGCCGCGCCAGGACAACCCCCTAAACGACCTCGCGCCCCCGCGGTCGCGGGCCGAGAGGCGGCTGTGGTTTATCGCCGTGGGCCGGGAGATCGAGGCGAGGGTGGCTTCCGGGGAGTTCGCGTCCTACGCCGATGCGGCGCGGAGGTGCGGGATCTCGAAGGCAAGGCTCGCCCGCCTCTGACCCCCGTATACGTTGCCGATTCAATGTGTTATGCGCCAAGAAACACCCCCTACTCATGTAGGAGCCTTATCTCTGGAACATTCGACGGCTCGAAGCTAGACTTACAGACCATCTGAAGGAGCACAGTGAATGAAAGCCAAAATGCAGCTAGGCGAAGACCCCAAGCACCTTGCTCAGTACCTTCCGATCGACCGCTTGCCCGTCATCGACAATTCGCAAACGGTTCTTCCGGCTATCGCAAAGAACTCTAAACTGGTCGCCGCCCTCGAAAGGTCGATAAAGAGGGTTCCGACCACACACCGTCTGATCCACCAGGATTCCCGCAAGCGTTGGAGCGTTATTCCAGAGAGTGTCCACTTGGTTCTGACTTCCCCGCCGTACTGGACCCTTAAAGAGTACCGACGCGAAGAGGGCCAACTCGGGTACATCGCCGACTACCGCGACTTTCATAGGGAGCTCGACAAAGTCTGGCGACATTGCTACAAGGCTCTCGTCCCTGGGGGCCGACTCATTTGTGTAGTAGGCGACGTTTGTCTGTCCCGCCGCAAGAACAACGGGCGGCACACCGTCGTGCCCCTTCATGCCACCATTCAGGAGCACTGTACTAAGATTGGCTTCGATAATCTCGCCCCGATTATCTGGTACAAGATAGCTAACGCCTCCTACGAAGCTGAAGGGAACGGCGCTGGCTTTCTTGGGAAGCCCTATGAGCCGGGAGCAGTTATCAAGAACGATATCGAGTTCATTCTTATGCTCAGGAAGCCAGGCGGATATCGTAAACCTTCGCTACCCGAGCGGCTAATGAGCGTGATATCTGCAGAGAACTATCAGGCTTGGTTCCAGCAGATCTGGTCCGGCCTAACCGGCGCTTCGACGCGCCACCACCCGGCACCATACCCCATCGAACTTGCCGAACGACTGATTCGGATGTTCACCTTTGTCGGCGACACCGTGATTGATCCGTTCTCCGGCACAGCAAGCACATCCGTTGCCGCATCTCGGTGGGGTCGCAATAGCATCGCGATCGAGATCGACCCGCACTACTTCGAGATCGGCCACAATCGACTAGCAACCGAATCCAGGAACCTGTTGTCAACCGTTGACATTATGCTAGAGTCGGTGACCTGACGACCGCGCTTTGGCACCAACCGATCGGTATCTAGATGTCACCGAATCCTCCCGGCTTCGTCGAGCACCTACGTGCTGAGGGATACCATCCCCGCTCAAACAAGCACTCAAATGCTCTCGCTGAAGAGATTGTTGGGGACTTAGCATCCCATTGCCCGATTATTCGGGCCCAGGCCAACTCGGGCTCTCTGGTTTATGACCTCAATTTTACTCTGTTTACCGGAACAGCAGAGTGGAACGTAGATATCGTCATTGGCGAGCCCCCGATGGATATCGACAACACCCAAGTGCCCAGCGCTGGAATTCTGCGCCTGACCCCTTCGTCGGTTCGGATTGCTATAGAGATCAAATCGGTGATGACGGAGCATCGCAAGGCCGTCAAGAATCGGAAGCGTGATTTCGAGGCCCACCACGATCATGTCCACCGATACGGTGCCAATGCTATAGCCGGGGGGGTACTTGTCGTCAACGCAGCCGACGTGTTCCGCTCTCCCCTTCGCGCCAGCGAATCAGTAACCGTTCACACCAATCCAGACCGTCTTGTGGAGCACTGTGTCGAACAGATGCGGGCCGTCTCTAATCGAGACACGCCCGATTCATCCGGACTCGATGCCAAGACCGTGATCGTTGTGAAGATGGATAACATTTATCTTAATACCACCGCCTACGTCACTCGGCTACCAGCACCGCGGATTGGCGATCCGATGCACTACGACGCGTTCATTCAGCGTATTTGCGCTATCTACGGAGGTAGATTCGGAAGCTAGTGTGCTTCAAGATCAGAGTTCTTTCGAACGCTAAGGCTACTACCTACTTGCAGGTACGTCGCAGGCGGGCGGCCTGAGGATCTCGACCACTTTTTGGCCTTCGGCCCAGGGAGAGTGAAATGTTGCCCGAGATTGACGACCGTGAAGATCAAGAACCAGATGCGTCAGTTCAGACGCCGCCTACGCGAGTCAAATCTAGGGCCCGCCGTCGATCACTTGCTAAACTTCCGCGAGAACTCGGCGAAGTCGATCTAAAGTCTCCCGCCGTGCAAAAGTTGCTAATCGATGAAATCGAACGTCTGGAAAACGAGCTGGAATCGATTTCCCCATATCGGACAATGTACCACGAGATGGATAAGCAGGTCGAGGTTCTAAAGGAGAAATTTAAGATCAAAATCTCTATTGAGGTGCTACAGACTGGGTGCATTACAATCGGCGCGGCGGCGATCGGGTATTCGCCAGCAGTGACCGCCGGGTACCCCACGTCTACAGTGATCCTAATATTCGGGGCCGTACTTGTAAGTGCCGGCCTTCTTGCCAAGGCGGTTCGGATATGAATCTTCGCATCGTCGCCATTCGAGAATCTGGCGTACTAACAAAAGAGCGTGTCGTGCTACGTGCCGATTCGCCCACCGACACCGGGCATTATATTTTGCTGCGTGTTTTGTTGCAAGATGGCGATCCGACTACAGATGTATTGGGCACGTTTTGGTTTCCGGACAAGCCTATTAAGCCAGGCGATCTCATCGTTCTCTATACCAAACACGGCACTCCCGGCGAGAAATCGTCTGGAGGCGGAACTGCGCACTTCTTTTATTGGGGGCTGAGTTCGCCGGTTTGGTCTGAGAATAACGTTGGCGCGACCGTGTTGTACGCACCGGAATGGATCACCAGCGCACCAAATAAAGAATGAATTCGCAGAGCCCGGCATTGAACCGCTGGACAGCCGGGACGCGGGCGAAGAAAGAGGTATTGTATTGGCATCGCCGGCCTATCCTCTGTGCCAACATAGATGAGACGCTCCGCTTCGTGGCGTCTACTGACGCCTTTTGAGTCCTCCACCAATCAATGGCCGCCTTCTTGACGGGACGACTGCGATATTTCAGCCACAGAGTTCTATTGCCACAATCCGAATATCATCCAGCCAGCCAGCCAGGAGGTTCTGCGGATGGTTTGGAAGACGGGTGCACATCAGCTCAGCGGGCCGCCGCCGCGAGCTCATCCCATTGCTATGAGCCACCGCTACGACCTTCTTCGCAGTATCTTCCTGCCGATGGGCGAAGAAGTTTCGCACTGTTGGGAGGTCTTTAAAAACGCGGGTTTGGTAGCTTAGTGCGGTCCGCGCCATGTCCAAATTCGAAGCATCGATTTCCTCGAGCATCTTGAGCAGCGTGTGCGGCACTTTCCAGTCCGGCTCGTCGCGCCGCGTCCACGGACCCGAGGACTTTCGCGACGACTTGATCGTTGTCACAGCAAACCCAATGGCAGCTTCTATTGTTGTAAAACCGTGCCCAACCGTCACTGGCGTCCCGCTCCGGCATCGGCAACCAAGACAGCACGACAGATAATAAGATCGGACGAATTCGGACCAGAGATTCAATGCCTCAATCGCAGTGTACGCGATGATGCGATCCTCCGGGGCTCCGATAGGAAGTGCAAGGCCGCGCACGTGTTCCCGGAGGTTGCAGCTCCGGCGGGCGACCGTCTTCGCGAGGTCGCCTAACTCCGCTACGCGGCGCATCACAGATCCTGAGAGAGCGCTTTACACATCCATTTGAATCGCTGAACTCGTTGTTCCTCGGTGTTAGTCTTCTTGGCACATGCTTCAACAAAATCGCCGAAGTCACCGGCATTTTCAGGGTCCTCGAGGGCCTCAGCAAGCGAAGAAAGATTCTCGATCACCTGGTCGTCATCAAAAGCAGCCAACCTCGGAGACGGGACAATGGGCTCCAAGGCTAGAACCGGATCGCTACTATGCGTGATCGCAAGCAAGAGGCTATACACAATGTGGGCTCGCATTAACTTTCCACCATGAATGCTGGTCCATTCTGCCAGTTGATTGATCGCTTCGGAAATACGGTCGCGCCATTCTTCTTCTTCGCGGAACGTCCTATCACGGGACTTGTAAAGTGCATCGAGCTGCGGCTTCTTTGTGGTGCGAATACCCTTCGCAAAGGCATCACATATTTCCGTGATGAGCGTTGCATCTGCCATGCGCACGATGCGATTGCGCGTGAAAAGCCCCATCTGCAAAAAGACTGGATCGAACTCCTTGCTGAGGGCGTGCACAAACCATTTAAAGGGACCCTGAAATACAGCGTGGCGTTGCTCCGCAGCGTTAAGCGGTATCGTGTAGGAATTCATTCGACGGAAGATGTCGCGGACTTCGTCGTCCGTTGCATTAATGAAAGTGTCAGCTCCAAGCCGATAGGTCATAAATGACTGCTTGTCCACCTCGTCGAGCTCAGAAAATTTCTTACCAGCGATATTCTCGGTCTCGATGCGGCTGGAAATGCGATACTTATCATCATAATATTCTCTAATCGCGATGCTCCGTTGTTGGCCGTCTACAATTTCCTTGAAGCTCTGCCTGTTAGATGGATCTACCTTTTGAAATAGATAGAGCTTTGGTATCGGAAGTCCCAACATGATAGTTTCAATGAGATATGAACGCGCGATGGCGGGCCAGACCTTTGCACTCCGTTGGTAGTCGCGATTGACGACGATCTCGTTTCGCTTCATTCCGGCGCAGTACTCTGCAATCGTGTATTGCGACAGCGACGTTTCCATTAGTTACCCCATCCCGCCAAGTGGAAACAAACAGCGGACCGTTTCGGTCGGCTAAGCATCGAGGCTCGCGGAAAGCGCTCGCACGGGCACCCAATAACAGGCGTCTCCTCGCATCTAGGAAAATTCGAGTCGTTCCAGACTCGCGTGGCTTTCGCCCACACCAGATTGCAAGAACACGGGTTGTCTCACCGAATATGGCCCGTTACATTCCCGCGCGTCATCAGCACGCAATTTACACCTGGTAGATCCCGCGGCCAACTCGCTTTATCGCCTCGCTAGTCGAAATCGTCCGCCTCAGCACGTTGTCAAAATTGGTCGCCTTGGTCTTGACCAGCTTCTTCTTCTGGATGGTCGCCAGGATGTCCTGGAAGGTCATCTTCCCGCCGTTGGCTTTGATCAGGTCGACGACGACGGATTCGATGGTCGGGCCGGCCTTGGCCGTGGCGCGCTTCGTGGCGGTCGCTGTCGCCTTCTTGGCCTTTCCCTTGGCCCCAGCCGCCTTTCTCGGCCTGCCGCGCCTGGGGGCGGCCGTGGCGGCCTTGGCGGCGGTCTTCTTGGCGGGTCGCTTGGCGGTCTTCTTGGCGGCTTTCTTCGCCACCTTCCTCCGCCCAGCCTTTCTCCTGGCCGGCTTCCCGGGAACTACACCCCCTATAAGACCTGCCAACTCCTTCTCTACCTTGGCCAGAGCCGCCTGCAAATCGTCGCGCTTATCGGCCAGCTCGTCGATTCGGGTCTTCGCCGCTAGCATCGCCTTCAACTCGGAGACGGTGAAGTCGGCGGGGGTGGCTTTCGTTCGCTTGGCCATAGAGTCTCCTCGGGCATAGACCAGAAGAATTGATTCGCTTGTCGGGAGAGTACCCGATCTCGCTGTCGTTGGCAATCCGCGGTACAATCGGTCCCGATCGACCCTCGACCGGCCGCGGCCTTTGCGGTAGTGTAGCAAGCTGTACGTCACGACATCTGGCCGCGAGGCAGACCGCAGCTCCGATGTCCGGCTTCCTACCCTAAGAGCGTGCTCCAGCATGGCGGCGAGGAAGTACAAGTGTCCGAGTTGCGGTAGTTGGGCGGCCGTTAGGATCGTCTACGGGCTTCCGACGCCGGAGACCTGGGATCTGTCCGAGGCCGGCGAGATCGCGCTCGGCGGTTGCTGCCAGGAGATCGGCGCCCCCGACCGGAGGTGCAAGAAGTGCCGGTTCGAATGGAATTCGAGGAACCATGAATAGGCTGAGACTGCTCTCCCTACTTGAAGCTGCGGGTGTCGCTATTGACCGTAACAGCTACAAGATCCACCTCGCCACGGGAGACGATTTCCCGCCCATCGACGCCTTCTACGCTGGCGCCTTCAAGGAATGGCAGGAGAACCAAGCCAACAGGAACTTCGGCCGAGACATGGTAATCGGCCTGATCCACCTGGGTGCTGACCGCTGGTTGTTCGCCGGGGTGTATCGGGTCTTGGGATTCCAGCCAGCGGGCGAGCGGTTCAAGTACGAGACTGCGCTCCTAGACGGCCAGGAAGACCTCATCGGCCGCTTGATCGTCCAGCACAAGCGCTCAGCCCGCGCCGCCTACCTGGTCGGCCAACCCGACGGCGGCCCTTTTTACGTGGCCGAGTACCGGGCCCAGCCCATGGCCGTCGAGGATTTCCCGGGGTACAACTCCGTCTCCATCTCCTATTCGAAGCTCGCCCTGATCGTCGCCCAGAACCTCGACACCTGGCGCGGGGCGCTCTCCAATATGAAGGGCGTCTACCTGATCACGGATCTCAACACGGGCAAGCTCTACGTCGGCAGCGCCACGGGCAATGACGGCCTCTGGCAGCGGTTGTGCGCCTACGCCGCGTCCGGACACGGGGGGAACAAGGATCTCAAACGCGTCCTCGGCGAGCATGGCGCTCGATACGTCGAGAACTTCCAGTACTCCCTGCTGGAGGTCGCAGACTCGCGGGCGACTGACGAGTACATCCTGGGCCGGGAGTCGTTCTGGAAGTGCGTGGTGGCGAGTAGGCAATTCGGCTACAACGCGAACTGACCGTCTCCAGGCTCCAGACCTACCTGACGAAGATGGGATGGGCGTCGCCGGGACTTTGGTGGGGGCCATTCAGTACAACCCCACGGCCCCCGGAGGTGATTCCGCAGTCTGAATTGATTTTCGTTGAGGGAGCTTCAGCTCCGCGCCGTTAGTGCGGGCTTGCGGACGGGGTTTTGCGTAGGGGCAGGCAGGTTACAGAACGCTCACGTATAGTCCCCGGTATCCTGGACCCGCGCTGAGTATTATATAATCGGATTCGACGCGTAGATTGGCACCCGCATCGATTGTCGCCATCTTTCTGCGAATCGCCGGGCCGGCTGCCCGGAGTAGTAAGCTGTGTACAGGCATGGTCGCTGGACGCACGATCAAATACCAGCGGTGAATTGGTCCCATGTCGCGTTGGACCTTCGCCAGTTCGGTGACAGCCGCTTCAGCCGGAAGCTCCTTGCGTATGTGACGAAAGATGGGCAAATCATCGACGACAAAATATTGTGCACAAGCCCCCTGAGACGAGAATGATTCAATCGCCTTGCTGCCTTGACGCACGAACCGATATAGCTCGAGCGTCGGAGGGGCAGATGGAGTGTACTTCACTCCAATTGCCACACGATCCGTCTGCCGAATGGTCTCAATCGCCCATTGGTGGAGGGCCGGCCAGGCAGCTACCGTAGTCGGAGGCAGCGACAGACCTTGTGCGGCACGGGGCAAGCAGTTGAACCGTATCGACCCGTCCGACCCAAGTCCAAGTTCTAAACCCCATGAGCCCTCAAGGAGCTGAAGATCCTTAGCGATGGCCACGAACTGGGGGTCGGCCCCAATAGAGGCAAGAGCAGCATCTATACAGTTCATACATGCACCGGCGGCGACTGCAAGATTGTGGCGATTGCGCGGCTAATCGGGAGGCCGGCAAGCTTTTCCGTCCATAGCCACTGTCCGTTTGGGTTCAGATCGAGAAATACAAACTTGCCGGTGGGCGTCACTGCGAAATCGATGCTCGCGAAATACAGCCCGAGGGATCTGACGAACCGGGTGCATGTCGCCTCCACTTCTTCCGGGAGCGCTATCGCCCTGTGAGAGACCTCGTCGAAGTTGTACCTCCGATAGTCGTGACGCGTGTCTGGATAGTCCTGTGAATGGATTGCGCACGCGAAGACTTGGTCTCCAACCACGGTTGCTCTTACTTCGAATGCCTTAGGAATCCTCTCTTGGACAAGGCATGGTGCGGACTTCCACAAATGGTCGAGGACCAAGTCTTCTTCATTCAGGGGTTGCGAATATACAGCGTGCCTTCCGGTCGGGTAGTCGATCCATTGACTTCGTTGCAGCTTGAAGATCACGTCTCGGTTGTGATCCTCGTAGAACGCTCGTGCAAGCGTCACCGATGTCGTGACGAGTGTGTCAGGTATGTTGAACCCAAACCGTGCCGCCAGTTGATACTGGTAGCACTTCCGGTCCAGGGGTTCGTACACGTCGCGATCGCACAAAACGAAGCCATCAAAGGCGGTGACAAGCGCCCTGAGGAGTTCGTCACGTTCGGAGACGATGATTCTGTGCTCATCTGAGCTCACGCCAGCCGTGGCAGTGTCGGGGTCCTGGATTCTTCGGTGCCATATCGACCGCAAAGCCGTTGACGGTATTACTTCCATTCCAATCTGGATGGACCAACTGGCGTTTCCGGCTATGTGTTGGAAGCAAGGCTCGTGCTCGAATGGGTACTTGTCCGTATCGATTCGAACGAACGGTGTGCCCTCGTCCTCAAGCCACTCGCATACGGCGGTTGCGTGTGGGTCGTCCGAGTAGGTTAGGATGAGAACGGTCAAGCGGGTCTCCCAAGCATACCAAGAAGGTGTTGCGCGGGGAGCATCGTACCCGCGGGCCACGACTTGGCCAAGCCTGACTAGCTAGTAGTCGTCGGGCACCCAAACACCGCCGATGGTGCTAGCCGAGGGCCACGTGGCGGCCTGCTCGCTCCTTGGGATGACGACCGGCGTCGCCTTCCGTCCAGCGAGCGTCTGGGCGGTCTGCTGGACGGCGGGCGGACGATCGGTGGAGCGGTTGGGTTGGGTGTTGGCGGTGTTCATCGTTCTCCCCCTAAGTATTCACTTGCGATGAGTTCGCTTGAAGCGTGTGACCATGCGAGCGAGGCGAGTCAATTGAGAAATACGAGCAAGAAACTGTAGTCCAGAATCACTGGCCTGACCTCTCCCTGCGACAAGCGTTAACCCGCCAACGTGGGAGCAAGGCGGCGGACGAGCGATAGTACCTGCGAGCAATGCTTGCCCGTGCGAACGATACCAGATTCGACGCCTGTTTTCAAGCAACTTGGCGGTAGGACTTGGCGGTAGGATAGCTGGGTGAGGCCGTGCTAGCCCCAACTTGACCACAGATCTGCCACCGTGAAGGACTAAGGCGTAGTAGCGTAGATAGTTGCAGCGATATCGGCCGACATCTTGTAGGGGCGACTCATCGGAGCTAAACAACTATATTAGCTTCACAATTTCGCATTATTCACTGTACAAGTCGGGGCGACCGTGATAGCATACCCCCAGCCAAGAGGAGCTGGCGGCCCATGCATCTGCGCATTTCCACCAGGAAGAAGGACCGTAAGACCTACCAGTACGTCCAGCTCGTCGAGAGCTTCCGGCGTGACGACGGCGTCCCCAGCCGCCGGACCGTCGCTAACTTGGGCCGGCTGACCGACCGTGAGATCGCCAACCTGCGCGTTGCCCTGCAGGCGTCGAGGTTGGGGATCACGCTTGAGCTTCCCGAGAGCGCCGACGATTAGGCCGATGGCATTAGCAGCCGCCGCACTGCAGCCTCAGTTCGGAGGCCCCATGCATTCGACCATCACCCACCCTACTTCGCCGCCGCCGTCTTCACTTTCGGCAGCACCTCGCACCCGTAGTAGCAGCACGCGCCCTTCTTCGCCTTGGGCGTCAGGCCGAGATCCTTGATCGCCTTCTTCACTTTCGTGTCGGGCAGGCCGAGCTCCTTCGCGATCGCACCGGCGGTCAACAAGTCGTCGGGCATTGGTCGGTCCTCCTTCGCTTGCCATGGGCAGTTGGGTCCGGGGCTCGTGAGTTCAGGAACCTGGGGACGATAGATCGTAGTCATCTCTCAGCCCGTTGCTGAGGCGCGCTCATTTCACCAAGACCATCCTCTTCGTCTCGCTGTAGTCGCCGAACTCAAGGCGATAAAAGTAGACGCCAGCGGCTACGCGACGGCCCGCCGTATCTCGGCCTCGCCATACGGCTTCGTTGCGCCCCTCATTAACGGTCTCGTTGCCGAGTATAACATCTACCAATCGTCCCGCCGCGTCGAACACCGAAAGGCAGACAACCCCCTGCTCAGTCACGTAGAATGGGATCGTCGTAGAGGGATTGAAGGGATTGGGGAAACACGGGCGAAGCAGGTCCTTCCCGGCGACCTCGCCGAGTTCACCCGCACTCGACAAACCAAGACCGTATGCCGTCCAGGCAAACCCACAGTAACCCCATGTCTCGTCACCTGTACTCACCATACGCACCCCCACCTGATAGTCGGGGTGTTCCTCTACTAGGCCGGCGGGAATCGTCAGAAGCAGCGTAGCGGTCATGACGCCGGGCGTCAGCGGATTCGCGTCGAATCGGAACTCCGCGTCCGTATTGATGTCATATCTTGTATCGTATATGAATACGATTTCATTCGGCTCAGTACCCCCGTCACTGACAACGCCAGCTCCGGTGAGCGGGAAAAAGTTACCTGGGCCGGCTCCGGCGCCATAGATCCTCAATCGTATTGCATTCGAGGTAGCTCCCGTTGGAGATTCGAGCGCAAGCGCCACGAGTACCCTATCAAGGCCGCCGCCACAGCTCCCGACGCAATATGTCGTACTCTCCCTGGACGGTGCAAACGACCAGAGCGAGAAGCCATTCCCGCCAGAACATCCACCCGTTCGGACCCAATAGTCCGCGGCATTGACTGCCGGCCCAGACCCCAACACGCCCACCAGAAACAACATGGCAATTCCGAGTGGACGCAAAGTACCTCGCACTTGCCGCAACATGAAGCACCCCGCGTATTCAGGAAAGTATGCCCCCCAGTGGACCAGGGGACCCAAAATGGTCTGCCACAGGGAAAAGGCTATCACAGATGGAGACACGATCACAAGTCGACGGGCACTTTCGCGGCATTCTCAGGCAACGACCATTCGAGCTCCCGGTTGTCCAATCTCGAGCGCGTGCCGCGGGCGCGACGGTATCGGCTTCGTCCCAGACGCCCCAAACCTCACATTCATACCCCCAATAAGACCAGGCCAGCGGCCGGTATATCATTTAGGGGGATGATAGATACAAAGTCGCCCCTACAACGCTCTCGCAAGCGATTGCTGCCCAACGATTACACGTTTGGTGTGGTCGAGATTCTGACAACTGCTGGGTCTGAGCACCGCACAAAAACACAGACACAGACTGGTTCAGACAAAAACCGACGGCCGTTCTGTTAACCGCGGGCGATTCAGACAGGCACGGTTCTCGCCTCCCACCCTCGCAAAACCCTTTGCCCCCGCGTCTTATAGCGACAAAAAAAGCAGGCGCAATGCACCTGCCCTCGTTTCCCTATTTGAAAAACTTGGCTCCCCAAACGTAACAGTTCTCGACACCGCCGCCGGCCCGGATGGGCCAAGCCCGAGGTCTGGTTCCGGATCGTCCATATCGCCCAGGAAGGCGCGGATAGGGCACCAGTGGCCGCCTACCGCGAACAGACGGTGGAAATCGCCCTGGGGCCCAAGGGGGCGTTCCAGACCGGGATCGTGGGCGCCCTGAAACGACGGGTGGCGCCTGACCAGACCGTCAACGCCCTGTCGGCCAAGGCCCGGAACCGGAAGCCGCCCAAGCCTCCCCAGACCCCGAAAGTGGTCGAGCTTCTCAGGACGGCCCAGGAGTGGCGGCGACAGCTCGACGCGGGCGAGGTCACGAACCAGGCCGAAATCGCCCGTCGAGAAGGGATCACGCGCGCCCGGGTGACCCAGGTCATGAGTCTGGTACGCCTCGCGCCCGATATCCAGGAATACGTCCTGTCCCTCCCCGAAACGGTCCGCCGACCGATAATCACCGAACGCGCTCTGCGGCCCATCGCGCTCCTGGAGACGGCGACCGACCAGAAGACCAGGTTTCAGGAACTCATCTCGGACATCTCGTAGAACGCACCCGTGATCAACTGGTGTGCTGAACAGGTTGCACCGCGGCAAATCGTGGGCTATTCTCGCCGACATGCCAAGATTTGACGACTTCATCGTATTCGTGGACGAGAGTGGGGACCATTGGATGGCCACCCCGGACCCGAATTACCCGATCTTCGTCCTTGCGTTCTGCCTCTTCAAGAAGAGCGACTACTCCCATGTCGCCGTGCCAAAGCTGATCGACTTCAAATTCAAGCACTTCGGACACGACCAGATAGTTCTGCACGAGCGCGAGATCAGGAAATCGAAGGGTGACTTCAGCATACTCCAAATCGAGTCGGTTCGGGAAGCTTTCCAGCGCGACACAAACCAACTGATAGAAGATTCCCCGTTCACGCTAGTTGCCGGAGTGATCGACAAGGTCCGACTCCAGAACAACTACGCTACCCCGGAGAACCCGTACCACCTCGCAATGACGTTTGGCCTGGAGCGGATCTACCTTCATCTACACAACTTTACGCCAGGAACGGTCTGGTTTGTCTTTGAGGAGCGGGGCAAGAAGGAGGATGCCGATCTGGAGCTGCAATTCCGGCGGGTGTGTGAAACAAACGCAACGAGGAATGCGCTTCCGTTCAGAATCCGGTTCGCTTCGAAGGCCTCGAATTCGTGTGGGCTCCAGATCGCTGATCTGCTCGCGCGTCCGATCGGCCGGCACGTGATGAACCCGACCCAACCGAACAGGGCCTATGAGATCATCGAGCCGAAGTTCAGACGGAATCCACAGGGACGGATTGAAGGCTGGGGGCTCAAGGAGTTCCCGTAAAAGCGAAGGGCCCCGACTTTCGCCGAGGCCACAACGCCGACCGAGTATTCCCAGTCCATTTTCACACAGGTTAGGGCTGGCCGGCCCGGGAGTCAATGGGAAATCGAGATGAAATTGCTAACCGTAGATCAAAACGAGATCGCCACACGGCGGGTGAACGAGGCCATTGAGAAGCGCATAGGCCAGCTCCGGCTGGACTTGAAAGCCCTGAAGGAAGAGCTGAGTAACCGAGGCCTTCAGCTCGACTCGGGCGTTGCGTATCAGGAGTTCGCTCGACTAGCAGGGACCACACTGGATGACCTAATTTGGGGTGCTTGGATGGCCCTACGCGACTTTCTAGGGGAAGTCGATCTCATCGCTCCAACCGGACTCGCCCGCGACGTCCACGAGTTTCTTCGCCCGCAGACCGATCAACTTGAGCGTGTCGCCTTGGGGGTCGTCTACGAGAACCTCCACACTCTGAAGGAAGGGAATCCGAAGTACCGTAATGAACTCGATCTCGCGCTCAAGAAAGCAATAGGCGATCGCAAACGACAGGTCTGGAACCGCGTCTGTACGGATTCCCGGTTGCTTGAAGAGCGACTAAGGAAGGAACAGCAAGTAGACGATCGAAGGGAACGACGCGCCGACAGGCGAGCACTCACGACCGCGATCTGGACCGTCGTAGCGACGGTGGTGCTAACAACGCTTGCCGGCCTTCTATTCAGGCCACGCGGTGAACCGGCTGGAGTCGCTCGACCAGAAAGTATCCAGCAGGTCGAAGTGCTACCAGATACGACATCTGCCGATACTGTCGTCCGAGCGCCCTTGGACACAGCGACCGTAGACACGACGCGCTAGTTCTCCAATAAACGCTTGAGCGACCCGCGAACATCACCGATGTACCTACCCGCCGCACCAAGAGCCTGCGACACGAGGATATGCCGTTCGTTCTCCAATTCGCCGACGATGTGGTCGACAAACAGCTGAGGCACTCCAAGATGCCTCGCTATCTCGTTGGTCTGGCGAAGTCCATCGTTGAGGATCGCGAGGATGACGTTGCGATGGATCTCACTAAAGTTCGGCACATATGCCTCGAAGTAGGTCGACCAGCCGTAGTTTGTGACTTGGAAGCTGTCGAGGTTTGGCCCCAATGTAGCGTGAACCTCAACGAGCCCATGGTTCTCTAACACGTCGAGTGTGTCCCGCAATTCAGCCTCCGGAATGGCCAGGTCCCTGAGGACCAGGCCTGGCTCAACAAGGTACTCGCCTGACTCGACCATGAACTCGCACGAGTACTTGAACACTGCGCTATCCAGAGAGTTGAGGCCGTAGATGTGGGCAGCGTCCGCGGTCACGTATGCCGGGGGCGGCCCCAGTGGAGGCTTTGGCCGGTGATCGTAGACTGCGGCAACGATACTCTCGATCGCCTGCGTCGGGTCCTCTAGGTCATCAACCCGCTGCCAGACCGTAGATCGGAGTGGCTCCGGCACGTCGCAACCGTCGAGAACGACGGGGATGATCCTCGCTCCCTTCTGGATACGGCCAACGACAGCGGCGTTGAGTTCCTCCTTCACCCACGGCTTCGAGACGCTGAACTGCGAGAGTACAAGGATCACTGCCGATGCGTTTCGGAGGCCTTCGTTGAAGATCTTATCGACAAGCGAATCGCCTGGAAGGATTTCCCAGAAATCGAGCCATACGTCAATACCCCGCTCGCGCAGTTGCTCTGCGAGTCGGAACACGAAACGTTCCTTATCCTCGGAGGCGTGACTCAAGAACACTCTCGGGGCGCGGTCTTTGGTTTCCATGACACGAATGCTCCTTGTCACCGGGCGGGCACGGGTCCTACTTGCCGATCGTGTCGTAGTTGGGAACGGTGCCGTCCCTGCGATGAACTACGACTCCACCGTCGCCCTTCCGTCGGGCGATCTTGTTTGCTGACTGGTCGGCCTCGTGCTGAGGTAGGCGACGGTTTTCCCCCTGGGCTCCATTGTGCTTCCCGCGTCAACCGACTTTGGGATAAGGCATTACTGGCCGATCGTTGGATCTTTCCGCCATGGTCAGCCCCCTAATCTACAAGTACCTCCCACCGGAAGAGGACACTATTGACCAATAGCCAGGTCATCGAGGAACTCGGATGATGGTTCAACGCCGGTAACCAGGAGGTGGTCGCGCGCTCGCGTGCAGGCGACATAGAGTAGATGGCGTTCGGTGTTGTAGACCTCTTCAAGGTCCGCGTCATCCGCCACCGATTCAATTCGCTCCTGTAACGGCAGCACCTCATCGTCGCAGGCCATCACGGCGACAGCTCGGAACTCGAGGCCTTTGGCCAGGTGCATCGTACAGATCGACACGCTCCCCGGCCGAGTGTCGAAGCTCTCCCGTAGCTCCAGGGCTTCAAGACCGGCGCGCTCCACCGCCGCCCTGGCACGGGGAAACTGCGCCGCAGAGCGCACGAAGATCCCGACCTCGCGCGGCTGCAACCCGTCCTTGCGAAGATCGACCAGCCAATCCGCGACGGACGCGATCTCATCCGATTCATCATCGAATCGTCGCAGCTCAGGGTTGGCTCCGTTGAACACGGACACCGTTCCGCGTCGGTTCTCCCGGTTCCCATCCACATCGGCCAATTCGGCTGGCAACAATCGATCTGCCTGTTGGCGGATCTGATGGGACGTGCGGTAGTTGACCCGCAAGGTAGAGGAGCGCCCACGCACGTCGACACCGAGAGACTTCCAGGAAAACGGCGGTTGGAATATTCGCTGTCCAAGATCGCCGGCGAAGAATAGCCCATCTGGACGACCCGTTGAAAGCGCAGCCAGAAAGCGTAGCTCGGGGACGCCGATATCCTGTGCCTCGTCCACGACAGCGAAGTCATACGGGCAGCTACTAGCGGCGAGGAGCCGCTTGGAAACCGCGGCAAACATCATGGCCATGGTGATCTCGCCACGTCTTGCTAGCTCTTGCCACACCCGGTCGAATACCGACCACAGGACCTGCCTCTGCTGCTCACCAAGTCTGGTCTTTCGCCCCAAGCGGGCAACATCCCGGTAAGTCTCCCATGTGTCCAGTTGCCACGCATCGACGACATCGTTCCATTCCGTCCACAAGAAGTGATCTGTGAATCGGTGGCCGCCAACGTCACGCGAAGCGCTCTTCAGCATGGCGCGCAACTCGGGCTCATGGACCAATTTCGGTTTGGTCACCAAAGCGGCGTGCAGCCGCCGCCCGACCTCGCCGATCGCCAGGACCTCGATCCTTTCGAACAGTCTCGCGTCATTTCCGACCAGACGGCGCAGCTTTACACGAAGTGCGTCTGCCAGAGTGCCGGAAAACGTGGTCAGAAGAACGCGCGCGTTCTCATCTCGCTTTGCAAGGAATGCTGCACGGTGAAGTGCAACGACGGTCTTTCCTGTACCCGCGGAGCCTGCCACGCGCGCGGGGCCGGTGAACGTCCGCTCGACCAAGGTGCGCTGCGCCGGATGTAGGAATACCGTCCACTTTTCCCACGGGTAGTCCAGAGCCAGGCGCAGTTCATCGACGTTCGCCATGACCCGGAACCGGCGAAGCGCATCGGGATGCTCAAATGGATCGCCTTGCTCAGTTGCAGCGACAGGGACAGGTGGCATCCCCCCTGTGGCGATCTCGAGCAAAGCCTCGGCCGCCTCAGCTGGAAGACGGTCTGCGAGCTCGAGAATCGTGTCTTCTGTCGCTGTACGCACATTGGCTAGCCAATCGACCGGCACGCCATACGACAAGAGCGTGTGGTCATCAAGCGCAGCAAACGGGGTCTTCTGCGGCCGTTCGGGTTCCTGGGCCTCGATGAATTTGGGGATGACGATCTCTTGGTACGTCTCGCGGATCTCGACAATCTGAGCGGCACCCGTTGTCGGGTGTGCTTCCAGCTTACGCTTTTCCGCCCACCGATAGGCGTCATCGTGATGCCCGGCAAAGCAGAGCACCAGGCTCGCTGCGGTCTTGTGGACAATCAGACGCAGATCCTTGCTGACCCGTACCGACCAGAAGTTCTTGTCCTTCGCCTTCTCGAGCTTGTGGAACTGCATGCTCGGGTGTGCCGGATTGACCTGGAGGTCGAATGCCGTCGTCTTGACGGCCTTCTGCTCGTCACCTGAGAGTCGGCCCAGGCTGGTCGTAAAGGTGTCGGCAATTCGAAACGTAATCATTCGACTCTGAACACCTTCATCACCTCGTCACCGAGATGGTTGATCACCTTCACTGCGATTCTGCCACCTGCAGGCTTGTCGAATGGACGCGATGTATCGCTATGCAAACTCTCCCAGGCATCCTCGTTGATCTCCGCCTTGAGGGTCGTCTTGAGGCTCTTGTATGGGTCACTCGCGCCGAGAAAGTAGGCGTGGCGAACGAAGAAGCTCTCTCCGTTGTAGTCGGTGTCGATGAACCAGCATGCGATGCCCTCGGCGCCGTCGCTGCGGACCTCGCCTGTATTCGGGTGGAACACGTCCACGCCGTTGATCCGCACTTTGATCTGGCTGTCCTCGGCGTCGTCACTATCGACCGGAAGAACGTCGATATCCGGCTCGCCGAAGATCACGAACAGGTTGCCCTTGCCGGTGTTCTTCAGGTCGTCGGCCATGTGCAGGTCGGCGTTCATCCGGGCCTTGAGCACCGGGACACGGCCGAGCTTGTCGAACTCCGACGAGTGGGCGTCGTAGTTGAAAGCGCACGCGATCAACACGTCGAAGCCCGCATCGCCGGCCTCGCGGGCGGCCAGCACCAGATCCTGGCGGCTGACGGTGCCGAATTCCGGGCCGATGAAGATGCCCGCTCTACGGGTCTCGTTGCCACCCTTTCCGTCGGAGAACATACCCTCGGCGCAGATGAATGTGCCCGGCCAGCCCTTGATGGAGCTGAAGTTGATCTTGTCTTCCTTGTGCGCCTGCTGCACGCCTGCCGTCTTGAGGTTGTCCAGGATCATCTCGACGAAGCCATCACCATCTGCCACCGGCTGCGGGCCAGCCTGCTGCGGATCGATCAGCTCGTCGTTTTCATCCACGTCCATCACGCGGTGTGGGCTGAGCGATTCGACGGTGAATGGCCCGGCCACGCGGACTTTGCTGCGATCCTCGTAGGGTTTGTCGAAGAGGAACTCGAAGTCGGCCTTGGCAGCGATGGAGGCGTCAATCTTCCGCTGGCGCGCGATGCGAGCCTTCCACCAATCGCTGTGGAGCTTCTTTGTTGTGTCCGGCCATTTCGTGTCAGCCTCGCGTGGAATCTCCCAATCCTCCCACTTGGTCTTCATCGCGGCGTTCAGCGTCTGGCGTTGTGGCTCGAGCGCCTCCTGCCACTTCTCCCAAATGACGTCGATCTCGGCATTGTTGGCAATCGACTTGAGAGTAATGTGCGGGACACGCTCGTAAACGAAGCCGTGGCGGATGTTGCCATAAACTCGTTGGGTGCTCGGTGTTGTATGGGTAAGCTCAGCTTCCTTGAGCTGGCCGTCCATGGAGTCAGCGAGTATGTAGTAAGGATAACGGGCGCCCATGATGCGAGCGCGAGCAAGAGCTAAGGCCACCCGAGAGGTGTCAATCGTTATCCAGCGGCGGCCCCACTGCTCCGCAATCGCCGCTGTAGTCCCTGCGCCACAAGTTGGATCCAGAACGAGGTCGCCTGGGTCCGTTGCCATAAGGACGCAGCGTTGAATTACCTTCTCATTGGTCTGCACCACATACATTTTGCGGTCGCTTGTGAACCCGGCCACGCCCGTATCTGTCCAGACGTTAGTGCGGGGCATTACGGCGAAGTCGTCAAAGTAACGTTTGTATCTCAAGCTGTTGCCAACGACCAATAATCGATTTGCCTTGCGCAAGCGGTGCATTCCAACTGTGGAAGTGGACCAGTACCGATGACCGCTCCGAAACTCTTTGCCGAACGCCGAGATCGGCTCCGAGAGACTTTCGTGTGACGACGTGAGGTCGCTAGCCGCAAACACCCGTACGTTGTCGCTGGGGTCTGGGTCAACAAGGTCACTCAAACTGAGTCGCTTGGTTTGACCGTCTTGGAGCTCGGCATAGTTGTATCCTTTGGAACCCGTCCCCCCGAGTTCTTTCAATTCGACGGAGTTGCGATACTTCACGCGCTCAGAATCTTTAGCGTACCAGAGAATTGTGTCATTCACTTGGGGCAAGAGTCCTCGACCTTGGGTGCTAGTCGTGACGTAGTGTATGGTGGCGCAACAATTCTCATCGCCGAACACTTCATCAAGTAGCGCCCTCACGCGATGCGTGTGCTCATCGCCGATCTGGACGAAGATCGATCCCGTTTCTGTCAGCAAGTCACGTGCGACAGTCAGGCGGTCACGGAGGTAGGTTAGGTACGAGTGAATACCATCCCGCCAAGTGTCGCGGAAGGCCTTGACCTGTTCTGGCTCGCGGGTGATGTGCTCGACGTTGCCGTCCTTGACATCGCGGCTGGTGGTGGACCACTGAAAATTGGAGTTGAACTTGATACCGTACGGCGGGTCGATGTAGATGCACTGCACCTGCCCGCGTAGACCTTCGCGTTCGGTCAGGGAGGCCATCACCTGGAGCGAATCGCCCAGGATCATGCGGTTGGTCCAGTTGGCGTCGTGCTGGTAGAACTCAGTGCGAGCGTTCTCGTTGGGAAGACCGTTGAAATCGGCGAACAGATCGGGAAACAGGCTAGGCGCGGCATTCTCGGCTTCCTCGTGCTCCTGTTGCTGAGTGCGGCGCATCAGGTCATCGATCAGCACCTTGGGGTGGACCTTCTCCTGGATGTACAGCGGCGGTGCGTAGACGATGAGGTCCGACCAGTCCTGCTCATCCTTGCCCCGCCAAACAAGCTGCGGATCTAGATCGCGGTTGCGCGCAGATTTCTCCTCGTCCAGCCCGCCCGCACCCCGTTCGTAGGTTACCTCGATGGGTCGAGCGTGGTGCTCCGGCACGACAGACTCGAGCTCGGCGGTAGGGATATTCTTGCGCGACGCTTCCTCGTGAGTCAGCGTTTCGACCGTCTTCCGCTTCTTGCTTACTCGCTTCGCCATTATGAAATCCTTTAGGCCGTCTGATTGGTTACGGAGTCGATCATCCTGTTGAACTCGGCCTCGACTCTGGCCTCGAAATCGCTGCCGATCTGGTAGACGTCAGCGAACTCTGCAAACGCCCATCGGCCGTAGGTGCCAAGGTTATTCACTCCAGGTACCCAGTAGACGTCCATCGTAGACTTCTTCTCCTTGGCGTCTTCGCCGCGATATCCCTTGATCTCCACGACCAAGTGTAGCGGATCATCTTCTCCGCGTCCGTCGTCAACCAGGACGATGAAGTCGGGGATGTACGTTCGCATCTGGGAGCCGAAACGATACGGCACTTCCATCCCGAGGTTGTGATTTTTGACGTACGACCGAACGCAAGGATGCGCCTCCGCCACGCGGCAGAACTCCGCCTCCCAGTCGCTATCCAGAATGACCCAGTTGATGTGGCAACGTCTGGAATCCGTCTGCCACCGGTCTCTTTTCGATGTGTTGAAGTTCACAAATGAAGTCGAACCCGTCGGGTTATACGGATCAAGCACGGCCTTGATCGGCCGCTCGCCGATGAGCGAGCGGGTGATACCGGCTGTGATCCGCTCGCAGGCCATGTCTGCCAATTCCTGGTACATCAGTAATGCCGGGTAGGTGTCCCCTTTGCACTCGAGGCAGCTTTCCAGCCACTGCTTCGTTATGCGCTTTAGCTGCCCGAATAAATGAAGCTTTGGCTCCTCACCAGGATCTCGCCACTTCGTGTAAAGCAGCCGCTTCGTGACGTGGAACAGCAACGTTGAGCGGCGCATGTCCCCAAGGTGCTCGAGGCTCAAATCGACGTCTTCGCCAATGATTCCCGCGTTCTTCGTGATCGATGGGCCAACGATATCGGGCGTCAGTACTAGAACCGAATCGTCGTTGAATTCAGCCGACAGCCTCTCTTCCGGCAACTCCACACGATAGCCATCCACTCGGGGAAAGCGGATCTCCAAGGAGTCGCGCTCTGGCCGTACAGCTTTGACTTGCACGGTTTCCCGCGGGGGCTGAGGCGGCGCTACTACCGGCTTAGCAGTGAAGTCGAACGGTACGCCGAGAACGTCGGCATATTCGACGTTGAAGAGATTCTCTTCGTTCAGGTCATAGGATTGCCTGCGAAGAGCACGGCCGATGACCTGCTCACATAGCAACTGCGTGCCGAACGCTCGCACACCCAGAACGTGTGTGACGGTGTTGGCGTCCCAACCCTCGGTCAGCATGGAGACCGACACCACGCAGCGGATCGATTCTCCCAGACGGTCTGGCTTCCCGACCGTGTTCATCACTTCTCGGAGCAGGTCTTGGTCTGTGAGGTTTTCGGCCTGCCGGAGGTCACCTGTTCGCTCGACGATCTCTCGACGAAAGCGATCGATCTCGTCTGAGGCGAGATCTCGGAAATTCTTGTCCAGGGCATCCCCAGATTCGAGTTGTTCGCTGTCGATCAGCAAAGTCCGTGGGCGACCCAGTGGATTGCCATGGTCGTCAAAGTTTCGAAAGAGCTCCAGCCGGCCATTCTCGAGCGTTGTCGAACCGTCCTCGTTCTCTCTCTGGAAGCCAGAGATATAGTCGTACACCAGCTTCGAGGTCGAAGTGTTGTTGCAGACGACAATGAAGCATGGCGGGACCTTGATGGATGCCTTCTGCCATAGTTCGTATGTCTTTTCATAGTGGCCATAGAGGGCTTCAAGTGCTGTCTGCAACTCAACAGGGATGCTGAGTGGGTCAAGCGTCTTCCCTTTGCCGCGCCCCTTCTTTGGCATCCGCTTCCCGATATGCTCCCAAAGGTTCCGGAACTTCGGCATCTCCTCGCCTGGAATGTTGTCGGCGACCGGAACGCGAGGAAGTTTGACGATGCCGCATTCGATGGCATCCATGAGCGAGAAGTCGCACATCGTCCAAGGGAAAAGGGTGCCTTCGGCGTAGCCGGAACCTCGCAGGAAGAACGGGGTCGCCGATAGATCGAAGACCTGGGCGAGGCCAAGCTTCCGGTTAATGGCTTCCAGACCCGAAATCCACACCCTTGCGGCTTCGTTGTTCTTTTCCGCTTCCTTGCGGTCGTCCCCCTTGAGGTCTCCCTCGTCATCGTTGACCTGCTTCTCGCGATAGCAGTGATGGCCTTCGTCATTGAGCGCCAAGACGTTTTTCATGCCCATCAAGTCGGGCATGACTCGCTGAAGCATCTGCCCTTCCGATTCAAGGGTACTCAACTCCTCGCCACGTCCCTGAAGCAGTGAGCGACCGCCCTTCGACAGATCCAGCCGTTCCCGCAGCTTGAACGAGTGGAAGTTCGTAATGACGATCTTGGCGCGATCGAGATCGGCCAACATGTCGTTGGGTACGAGTTCGCGACTCTGGTAGTAGCTGTCGGGATCGTTGGGCAACAAGACGCGTAGGCGGTCACGGATCGTGATTCCCGGTGCGACGACAACGAAACCACGCGTGAACTTCTTGCTGGTTGGCCTCCGCACTGCGTTGATTGTCTGCCAAGCGATGATCATCGCCATGACCGTGGTCTTCCCTGCACCAGTCGCCAGCTTGAGCGCCAACCGTAACAGCTCAGGATTGGCCTGTTCGTTCGCAGCCTTAAGATGATCAACGAGCTGGCGCCCTGTCTTGCCAGACTTCGGCGCGACCTCCCAAAGCCAAATAGCGGTCTCGACGGCTTCCAACTGGCAGAAAAACGGACGAAAGGAGGCGAACTTATGGTGCCGCCAATGTTGGAGGAGCCGAGCTGTCTCCGGCGTCACCTGCCATTGACTGGAGTTGGGCAGCGCTCTCCAACGATCGACTTCCCTGCGAACAGCATTGATGATCGGTGTCGGGTCATATTGCTGTTCTTGGGTCGAGAGCCCTTTGCCCTCATTGAAGACGATCTCTTGCTGCGTCTTCTTCTTGTGCTTCCGAGGCTTGGGAATAGGCGTTATCAGCTGGCAAGGCCGACGACGATCGACAACTTTCTGGGTCGGTTGGCCGTTCTCATCAAGCTCCCAATGACGAATGGGGTAGTCGTATGGAGAATTGAGGATTGGATGCTTGAAGAACTCGTGATCCATTGGGGGCGTCCTTAGGCTTTCTGATTGCGATTCTGACTGAGCCACTTGTCGATCGCAGTTTTGTGGAAACGCCAGTGGCGGCCGATCTTCTGACCGGGTACGTCCCCCCGGCGCGCCAGGTGATAGAGCGTCGATTTCGGTAGCTTCAGGTATTCGGCCAGCTGGTCGATGGTTAGCACCATATCTCGCGGTTCTTTCATCAGTAACACCTCGCCGTGCAAGGCGAAGCGCATTGCACAGTCGGAATGAGTGCAGGAGATAGTAGGCGTCGCTGGCAGTTGCTGTCAATTGTTGTTGGATATCAGCCAGCAATGGCCACAGCAAGACGATTAACGCGTTTTACGTCACCGCATTAAGTCAGGAAGATGGAGATAGGGAAGCGCAGACAGAAGGTGATGGAGGGTCTCCTCTACTCCTCCGGCGCTGCCTCAATCATCTCGGTTGCGGCAGAACGCAGCCCAATCGACTTGGGACACTGCCTATTTCTTCTGAAATGTGCTCACCACTCCCGGAAGGATCTTCTCCGCCGATCGTCCGATCACGTACCCACCAAGACCGATCTCGACGATGTCCCAGAGCTTCAGGACCTCAGCCTCGCCCAGGTTCGGGGCCGACCACCCGAGCCACCGAGCCACGATCAACCCGACGAAGACCAGCATCGTGATCGGCCGCCAGGTCCGCTGGAGCCAACTCTGGCCCTGCGCCTCGGCCTTGACGACCTCGGCGGCCGCCCGTTCGATCTCCGAAGTCCGCTCCAGGACGGCCGCCTGCAGCGCCTGCTGCAGTTCGATCCGCTTCAGTTCCTGCTCCGGGTCCGGGAAGATGCGGTCGGCGACTCCGCCGGCGACCTTCCCCAGAATGCCAAGGATCTCTCCAACCATTGCTCTCTCCTCTCAGGCATAGGCCCGGTTCAGCCACCCGCCCTGGAACACGATCTGATCCGCGCTTCGGGCCACCCGAAGCCGGTATTCACCGGCGGCCTCAGACCTCAGGGCCGCCATCAATGCCTTCTGGTCGGCTTGCTCCGCCGCCCCGCAGGTCTCGGTACCCAGAAGCCCGTCGATCACGACCCGCAGACCGCAGGCCTGCAAGGCACGCTGGAGGCAGGTCACCGCCGTCTTGTTGCCGAGGTTGACGGCCAGATCGAACACCTTGACGGCGATCGCCTCGGGCAGGAACTCGTAGCGATGCCCCCGCCAGTAGCGCTCCCAGTAGACTTCGATCGCCTGCTCTCGGGTGAGGCTCGCCACGTCCAGGTCCGGGTTCCAACGCTTGGCGATCCCGAACTTGGTCGGCCCGCCCCGATCGACAGGGTTGTCGGTGTAGGTGTCACCCTCGTGCTCGAGGACTACCTCGATCGCCCGATCAAAGAGTTCTCTGCGGTTCACGTCAGGCCTCCCTTCGGGCCAGCTCGAGGCGCAGCGCCCCGAGGATGTCGCACAACCGCTGGCTGCGGTCCTTCATGTCCGTCTCGATCTCCTTCTGGGTCTCGTTGAGCCGCTCCATCCCGCTGCGGATCTGGATCAGGACCTCATGGACGTCGTCCAGCGAGTGCCGTCCAGGGGCCAGCGGGCAGACGACCTTGAGCTCCTCGAAGGCGACCTTCGTCCCATTGCTCCCATTGCGCCTCCACAGCTGATTTCGGGCGAGGTCGACGGTCTGGATGGCCAGCTTCACGGCCAGCATCGTCGCCATCAGCCCGAGCCCGCCAAGCCCCAAGCTGCGCGCTACTTCCAACGTCAGTTCCATCGATTGCCTTTCAGGACTCGAAGCGCCAGTCAAACGGGGGGTCAAACTTGCTCGGCTGGACGTATGAGGCGATCAGCGTGAACCATGGCACGCTCAGCCAAGCTTGGGTCAGGGCCTGGAGTTCGACTTCGGCGCGGTAGGTCTCCCCGACCGTAAGGCTAGGCACGTACACACGGTGGTCCGATGCCGTCGTCCACCCGCTCGTCCCGACGACCACCTCGTCGCTGACTCGGATGATCCGCATCCTCGCTCTGGCCTCAGTCAAGGGGGCGTTGAGGAAGGCGTACAGGTACGAGTTCGTGCCAGCAGCCGTGAAGGTGGATTGCGACGTGAGGACGAGTAGAACGGGCTCAGAAGCTACAATCCGCGGGGGCAGGATGACGCCTGTCCCATTCGCCCAACCGCCGTTGTGCACTTCTCCGCCGTACTGGGCCCGGGCAGCCATGGGGGCCACCGCCACCAGCCAAAGGATGATCACGGTGCAAGATCGAATACGCATTGCAGATCACTCCCACATCATGTCTGCACGGCCATCGCCCGAGAGAAAGGCTGCGTCCGGGGCATTCGGTTCGAAGATGAAGCGCACGGGCAGACCCTCTCTCAGGGTGAAGACCGAGTCTCCGAGGGCTACCTTCGGTTTGAGTCGCGACCAGGTATGCGCCGCGTCGTCGAAGACCCAGAACGACATGGTGACCGTCCCCAGGTCGGGCAACGCATACATGTCGAGGATGTGCGCCTTCTTCGATCCCACCGGGCCGGTCCCGTAGAAAGGCACCCAGCCGGTGGCTTCGGCAACCGCACCATCCTGCGCAGCCAGGCCCAGCAGAGGAAGCCACATAGCAGCCACGACCAGCAGCACCAAGCAGATGATCTTCGTTCTCACGTTCCAACCTCTCCATTCCGCCCCTTATCTGGGGCACCCAGCAGGCCTTGTAGCTCACTCAATGAGTCGCTGACTCCATTTCCTCGTTCTTCTCTTCCTCATCGCCCTCGGAGTCCTTGGGCTGGTCTTCTGCCGGCTCGTCCGTAGCCACCGTTTCCCCCGAGATCGACAGTCCGTACTCCTTGGCTAGCGCCTGCTCCCGGGCCAGTTCGGCGAAGACGTCCTCGATGTCCTCGCCCTTCTCAGCCAGGAACCCGGTCCTTGTCCCCAGACCGTTCTGGATCGACAGTACGGCGGCCTTGGCTTCCTTCTCGGGATCGATCCACTGCCAGCCACGAGGACGATGGCGGACGGACATGTAGCGGGAGGGATCGCGAGAGGAGAGCTTCAGGCTGCCCGTTAGCAGCGCCATGCCGAGCCAGGCCGAGTACAGCGGCCGCCGCCACATGTCGATGAAGTCCTGCTGGATGGAGCGCCAGTCGTCCCGTTCGACCAGCGCGAAGCTGCGCATGGTGGAGTAGCTGACGCCCTCGGCGTCGTTGGCCAGCACGTTGTAGAACACGCTGAACCCCGAGGCGATCTTCCGGAGCATCTGCTTGATGAACGCCGGGAACTGCGCCGTTGGATGGTCCGGCTCCCAGGCCTTGAACTCGTAGCCATCAGGGACAATCTCGAACGTCCCCGGGTTGGCCTCCATGGTGGCAGGCCGTGGATCGCTGGCCAGGTCGCCGGCCAGGGAGTCGGCTCGCTTCTCGAACAGCCCCATCTTCGAGGCGCCGATCCGTGCAGCGACGGCCTCCGACTCCTCATAGGCGTTGAGCATGTGCGCCGGGACCATGACCGAGTGGACCCACGTGACGCCTCTGGTCTGGTTCACGCGATCGGGGTCATAGAGGTGGAGCATCTCCGCAGCCGGGATGAAGTACCGCTCCCGCATCAGGTCAGTACCGACGGAGTCCCAGATCCAGTAGCCCACCGGTCGCCCGATGGCGTCGATCTCTACGCCCATGCGGATCTCGTTCTGGGAGCCGCGGCGGGGACGGTTGAATGTCTCGTCGATCAGGTCAGCGTCGATCGCTTGCAAGGCCAGGCCATGGGCATTGCCCTCGAATCCACGCCAGAGGCGGACGAAGGCCTCGCCGTCGCAAGCCACGGTCTTGAGGATCAGCTTCTCGAAGCGGCGCAACGTGAGCCGGCCGTCGACCGTCACCGGGGCGCTGGCCCAGGCATTCCACGCCTCATCGATGGCGGCGTTGGCCTTCGAGTCGGGCTGGTCCCCGGCCCAGACCTGGGCCTGGAGCTTGATCCCCATCGGTCCGATGACGTTGGTCACCAGCAGGCGGAAGTAGCGTTTGACGTAGCTGTTGTTGCGGCCGAGCTCGCGGGCGCGGGCCCGCAGCATGCGGATGTCGCCGCGGACTTCCTCGTCCGCGGACCGGGTCTGGGCGATCCAGTCCAGGAGCAGGCGGTGGACTCCCGCCCCGTCAAACACGCCGCGCTGACCGCGCAACTCCCGCCAGGCTGAACGAAACGCGCGACCGAGGCGCTTGTGCAGCGGTCGCTTCATCGGTCAAACCCAGGCTTGGTGAACGACACGAGCACCGGTCGCGTGAAGGACCCGGGATTCTTGAGACCCGCCAGGCGGGACTCGAGGCTCGCCAGGAGGCTCATCGCCTCCTTGATCGGCATCTTGGCGACAACGCGCCCGGCGATCTGGTAGCTCTCCATCCCCGCGGGCAGACGACCCTCGATGTGGGCCCGCAGCATCGTGATCGCCCGCTCGATCCACTCCTGCTCGCTGCCTTCGGAGGCCTCGGCCAGATTGGGCAGCACCGTGACGGTGCCGCGACCTACCTCGTAGACCTCGCCGCCGCTGTTCGAGACCCGCTCGACCCACTTGTACAGTCCCGCGACGAATCCACCCTCGGTATCGGGTGCCTCGATGGTGACGAGGAACTCGTCGCCGTCGGTAGCCGCTGTCTTCGCGAGCACGCTCGCGCCCGCCAGATGGACCCGGAGCGTCCACCCGGCAGAGGCCGGGTAATCGACCAACCGCCTGCGGTAGCAGACGGTGGTGCCGGCGGCGAACTGATCGGGGAGATTTGCGAGTTCCTGTGCCATGCGCCCACGGTGCCACCGCTCGCGTAACCCCACCAATCTAAATGACATTTAGATTGGTCCGGTTTTCGCGGATGCATCACTACTGGATGCATGAACACGCAAAGCGCCATCAAGACACGCACCGTCAAGGTGCCACGGATCCAGTACCGGGACTTCGAGGTCGAGGTCGAGGCCCGCGCCGGAGACGAAGAAGGCCAGATCCGGCTCTACCCCGTGTCCTTCTCCAGCGAGGCTCCCGTCCGCCGCTACTCCTGGGACAACTGGGAGGAGTACGACGAGGTCCTGTCCCACAAGGCCAGCGACGTCGACCTCAGCAGGGCCAAGAACGGCCTGCCCCTGATCAAGTCCCACCAGCGCCTTCTGCACTTCGGCTCGGTCAACGATATCGATCTCGACGAGAAACGCGGCCGCCTTCGCGGCAATGCGAGCTTCTCGTCGATCCCGTTGGGCCAAGAGCAGGAGACGATGCTCCGCGAGGGGCACATCAAGACCGTCTCGGTGGGCTACCAGGTCCTGTCGATGGAAATGGTCACCAAGGACAAGAAGTCGGGCCTGGCGACCTACCGCTGCCGCTGGATGCCCTACGAGGTCTCCACCGAACCCATTCCCGCCGACCACAAGGTCGGCTTCGGGCGCACGCGAGGCGCATCCGAGGTCGACCTGGTCGAGTTCACGATCGAAGAGCCCGCCCCAGAAGGAGAACGAACCATGAGTGTCGAAGCAGGAACCCCGCCCGCCGCGGTCGAACGGCCCGCCACGGGCACCGAGACCCGAGAAGCGCCGGCGGCGTCCGCGCCGGCACCCAAGGTCACCGAGACCCGGGATCGCGGCGCCGAAGCGGCCGAGATCATGGACATGGCCCAGGCCCACGGCCTGACCGACAAGGCCTCCGGCTGGATCCGGCAGGGATTCACCCCGGACCAGGTCTCACGTGAGATCCTCAAGTCCGTCCGTACCCACGGTCCCGGCCAGCCGTCGGCTGAAGCGCTGGCAGCAATGCCGGCCAAGGACAGGAAGCGCTACTCTATCCACCGCGCGATCCGCATGCAGGCCGAACTGATGGACGGTAAGCGCAGCCGGTACGACGGGCTCGAGGCCGAGGTCCACGAGGAACTCACCAAGCACCGCACCGGCGCGGACCACGGCGGCGTGCTGGTGCCGTGGCGTCTGAGCGATGACGACCAGCAGCGCGTCCTGGGCACGACCCAGCCCTCGGGCGGCGCGACCGTGGTCGGCCAGCAGATCATGCCCGACATGATCGATCTGCTGCGCAACCGTGCTCTCGTGCTGGTCGCGGGTGCCAAGCTCTATCCGGGCCTGCAGGGTGTGGTCTACTTCAACAAGAAGACCGGCGCTCCGAGCGTGACCTGGATGGAAGAGAACCCGCCCGCCGACGCCCCCCAGTCCGAGCCCGCGTACGGTTACGTGTCGCTCTCGCCCAAGACCCTGATTGGCCAGGTGCAGATCCCCCGGCAGCTGCTGGTGATGTCCTCGATCGACGTCGAGGCCGACATCCGCAGCGACCTGGCGACCGGCCACGGCCTGGCCCTGGATCTCGGCGCGCTGCACGGCAAGGGCACGGACAAGCAGCCGGTGGGCATCTACGGAGCGGCCGACGTGCAGTCCCACGGCGTGGGCGGCGTGCCCGACCTGACGGACATCACCACGATGCCTGCCCTGGTCGCGGACAAGAACGCCGACCTCGGGGCGCTGTCCTGGATGACCACCCCGCTGATGGCCGGCGTGCTCAAGCGCACGCCCCTGGTCACCGGCTACCCGGTCTTCCTGTGGGCCGGCACCTACCGCGAGGGCGAGCTCGGCGGCTACCCCGCCCGCACCACGAACCAGATCTCCAAGACCCTGGGGGCCGGCAGCAACGAGCACGGCCTCGTCTTCGGCAACTGGAACGACCTGCTGGTGGGCATGTGGGGCAACGACCTCGAGATCGTGGTCGACGTCGTAACCAAGGCCGCCCGCGGCCAGATCCTGATCACCAGCTACTCGATGGCCGACACCGCCGTCCGCCGCGGCGAGTCGTTCGTCAAGGGCACCGGCGCCCTGCTGTCGTAGCCAGGCACGAAGGGATAGATCGCATGACGGAGCAAGGCACGCTCACCATCGAGGTCACCACCGGTCATTGCCTAGGAGGCGAAGGCAACGACGTCACCCCCGGCCAGATCCTGGTGGCCCCGAAGGACCTGTCGATCGCGGACGCCCGCAAGAAGGTCCGGATGGGCTACGCCCGCGTCATCCCGTCCGTGCCCGAGGCGGGTCCGGAGGCTCCCGCGGCCTCCGGGCCCGCCACCATCAGCCACCAAGACCCGGCCCCAGAGGATCGGGACCCAGATACCCAAGCGCAGACAAAGCGCAAAGGCCGGCCACGAGCCGGCGGGAGGTAACCGCATGACCCACCTACTGAACGCCCTGGCCCAGGCCGTGAGCGGGGAACTCGCTCCGGCCGCCCGGCGGACCACGACTCTGACCGGGACCGGGATCGACGTGCTCGAGTACGAGGGTGTAGCCCTGGTCCTGCTGAACGCGTCGGCCGGCACCGGGACAAGCCCCACCCTGGACGTGAAGCTCCAGCACTCGGACGACGACTCGACCTACGAGGATGTCACCAGCGGCGCGTTCACCCAGGTCACAGATGTGGCTGAGACCGCCGGCGTGCGGGTCATGAAACTGAACGTTTCGGACCTGAAGCGCTACCTGCGGGTGGTCGGCACCATCGCCGGCACCACGCCGTCGTTCGACTTCGGTGTGGAGTTCGTCGGGATCACGAAGGCGGGCTGAGCCATGACCCTCGGCGGCTTCGACATCGCCGCGATGCTCGCGGACCTGGCAGAGGCCGGTGGCACGGTCGAGGTCACTCTCGGCGACACCACCGTCTTCGGTCTGATGGACCGCGAGGCCGTCGAGATCCTCGGCGGGGAGATGCCAGCCATCGTCGCCGCCGATGAGATCGTCCATGTGCAGAGCGGGGTGTTGCCGGGCTTGCAGTCCGGAGCCGCCATCACCGTGGGCGGTACCGCCTACAACGTCCTGAAGGTCCTTCCCTACGGGGACGGGGCCATGGTCCGAGTCGCGTTGAGGACGTCATGAGCACGATCCGCGAGCAGATCGTCTCGGCTGCAGTCCTGGCGCTGACCACGGACGCGCCCGTTGGCGTTCCCGCACCCGTGCGGACGCGCCTGGACTCACCTGGCGCAGACCAACTGCCCGCGCTGACGGTCTACCAGGGCACCGAGACGGTCGATCCGATGCGGGATGCCAAGACGGGCACAGCAAGCCGTGGCCCCATCGTGAGGCGTTCGGTGCTTCTGAGCGTCGAGGTCCTGACCAAGGCCGCGGCTGGAGACGAGCCCGACAAGGCCGCTGATCCGATGCTCGCCTGGGCTACGGCTTCGCTGGCAGCAGCCGGCACGTTCGGTGGTCTGGCCAACGGTCCGGCCGACGAGCTCGGCACGAAGTTCGAGTACGAGCAGGCCGAGACGTCGTTCTGCCGGGCCACCCAGACGTTCCGAGTCGATTACCAGTCCCGCGCCGATGACGCGGAGAACCTGACCTAAGAGGGAGGAAGCCATGCCCGAGGTCGTCAACGGCAACAATATCCTGCTCGGCAGGGGCAAGATCTACTTCGACCGTTTGAACGCGAGCGGCGTACGCACCGGCGAGCTGTTCCTGGGCAATTGCCCCACGTTCGAGGTCACGCCTACGAGCGAGGACATCAAGAAGTACTCGAGCGCCGATCGGTCGGCCGACCTGATCGCCTCGGACGTGCTGCGCACCACGCTCGCCATCCGCATCGTAGGCGACGAGTTCTCCAAGGAGAACCTGGCCATGGCCCTGTTCGGCGACACGGCCACGCTGGCTCAGACAGGCTCGACCGTCACCGCCGAGGAAATCGCTGGCGTCCTGCAGGGCCGGTACTACGCGCTGGCCATGCGCCAGGTGAGCCTGGTCACGGTGACAGGGACGGGCGGCACCCCCACCTACGACGTGGACGATGACTACAAGGTCGATGCCATCACCGGCCGCATCTACATCGTCGAGGGCGGTGCGATCACCGACGACACGGACATCGAGGTGGACTACACCTACGGCACCATCGCCCTGCCGACCGTCCGCGGCATGAACCAGACCTCGATCAAGGGCTACCTGCGGTTCATCGGCGACCCTGCGCGCGGCCCCAAGTACGAGTGCGAGATCTGGCGGGCGTCGATTCGCGCAGACGGAGCCATCGGGTTCATCTCCGACGAGTACGCGAGCTTCACCCTGACCGGGGACATCGAGTCCGACGCGTCGAACCACCCGAACGAGCCGCATTACCGGCTGATCAGGATCGCGTGATGACCGAGAAACACACGATCGGCGGCCGCACGTTCCTGCCGCTGCGCGAATCAACCGTCGAGCAGGACTTCCGGTTCTTGGCCCTGATCAATCGGGCCCGGATCGACGAGGTGGTCATGCAGCCCGGCGAGAGCCCCGAGGCCTTCGCCCGGCGGCTGATGGAGGTGACGATCGAAAGCGGCGCGATCCTGGACCTTCTCGGGTGCCTCCTGATCCCGGAGGACATCGCACCCCAGGACCGGGACCCCGGGGAGGCCTGGACCCCAGAGGTTGGACGCGAAACCGCCCGGTTCCTTGGGCAGCTACGGGACCCCAAGGACAAGGCGGAGGTGCGAAGTCTGGTCCTGTCGCTGCTGGTCTCTTTTTTCGAGAGCGGGATCGTCTCTTTGTGGACTTCGACGACATCCTCCACCGAGGCGATCCCGAACCCCAAGACAGGCCAGGCATCCCCGGCCGGTACGGCCCCTGGACCGAGCTCGTCGGAGAGCTTGCCGCAGGCGACCACGACCGAGCCGAGCGGATCGTCCGCTGGCCGCTCCGGGTCGCCCTCGCCTCCTACCGCCGGGTGATGAAAGAGCAGGCGCTCGAGGACTACCGCCACAGGTTCCTCTGCTGGTGCGTCCTGGCACCGCATAGCGCCAAGGGATCGCGACCGCGGCCGCCGGCCGTGCCCGATATCCTGAGAGGAAGGTCCACCGATGGCCACCCCTGATGTGCGAGTCCGGCTATCGGCCGAAGGCGTCGCCGAGGTCGTGGCCTCCCTCAAGAAGGTCCAGGCCGAAAGCCAGAATACCTCGGCCAAACAGGCGCGCGGGTTCTCGGGTCTGAACCGCGTCCTGGGCTCGACTTCATCGCTTCTCGGCGGCCTCGGAGTCGCTCTCGGAGTGCGCCAGTTCCAGCAGTGGATCCAGTCTTCGGTGAACGCCGCTGACCAGATCCAGAAACTCGGTCAGAAGGTCGGCGCTTCGACCGAAAACCTCTCTGCCTTGCACCTTCTGGCCCGGACCTCCGCCTCAAGCCTCGGGGAGATGGGTGCGGCCCTCGCCAAGCAGAACAAGTTCATCGGGGATGTGGCTGAGGGTAACCCGAAGGCCGTCGCCACCTTTCGCGACTTAGGGCTGACTCTCGATGACTTGAAGGGCAAGGACTCGGTCGAGATCTTCGAGCTCCTGGCTCAGCGGATCACCGCTATGCCCTCGCCGATCCAGAAGACCAAGACCGCCATGGACATCTTCGGGCGGGCCGGGTCGAACCTCATCCCGACCATGAATGCCCTGGCGGACGAGGGCCTTGGTGGGGTCATCGAACGAGCCCGCGAACTGGGCGTCCTGATCGACACCCGCCTGGCCGAGTCCGCCCGGCAGATGAACGACGACTTCGAGCTCCTGAAGGCCCAGAGCGAAGGCCTCGGCACCCGGTTGGCCGCGGGTCTCGTGCCGCAGCTGTCCCAGGCCCTGCAGATCATGAGCGGCGACCTGAAGCAGACCACCGAGGCCTGGGAGAAGTTCGGCCAGGGCATCGGGCTCGTGCTGAAGTTCATCGTCGCGGTCGTCTCGTCCGCGTTCGACGTGGTGGGCACGGCGCTGTCGTTCGTGATGATGCGGATCGATTCGAGCGTCAGGGCGGTCTGGGCATTGCTGCACGGCAATCTCGATGAGGCCAAGGCCTATCTCAAGACCGCGGGCGAAGCGATCAGCGCCGAGCAGAACGAACTGTTCGACCGCCTGAAGGCCCGGTTCGAACTGACGATCACCACCCCGACCGAGCCCACCGCGCGAGAGGAAGCCCCTGCGGAGGATTACTCCGAGGACCCGGCCGCGTTGGCCGCCAAACGCGCCCAGGCTCTCCAGATGACCCTCGATCGCGAGCTGGCGCTGGTCAGGTCGATGGGAGCCCTACGCAACGCCGCCGAGAAGCGGTCTTTCGAGCAGGGCCTCAAGGACGTCCGCTCCTACTACGAGGATCGCCGCCGTGCGGCTGAGGAGGAGTACGCCAAGGAGATCGCCGTCCTCGAGCAGAAGCGTGCTCTTCTTGACAGCGAAGTCGATCCGAGCCGTCGCCTGCAGGAACAGGGGAAGATCGACGCCGAACTGGCCAAAGCTCGCGCGACACAGGAAGAGCGCATCGCTGCGTTGCTGTACGAGGAGCGCGAGGCGGTCCAGAAGCTCGCCCAAGAGCGCCTTGGGCTCGAGAAGACCCTGCTCGAAGCCCAGGGCCGCCGCCACGAAGCCGCGCTCCTGGGAATCGACGAAGAGATCCGGCGGGCCGATCTGCTGCTCAAGAAGCAGGGCGCAGCGGACGCCGAGCGCGAGGCCACGCTCGCCCGGCTGCGCAGTTCGATGGAATCCGGGGCCAACTTCGACGAGATCAAGCGCCAGGCCGAAGCCGCGCTGGCCGACCTGGACGCCACGCGCTCCGAGATCGAAGCCCGCGTCTCGGCGGGCCTGCTGTCCCAGGTCGAGGGCGAGCAGCAGATCCTGGACATCGAAGCCGAGCGCCTGACGGCCCTGCAGGCTCTCGCGGAGGCACTCGAGCAAACGGCCTGGGCTACCGGGGACCCGGAGAAGATCGCCCAGGCCAGAGGCTTCACCGAAGCGGTCCGCGACCTCGGGTTCGCGGTCGAGGGTGCCCGCGCTTCGTTCGCCGCCTTCGGCAAGACGGCGCTGGATAGTGGTCGCGACGCCCTGACCGAGTTCTTCGACACCGGGATCACCGGCGCGAAATCCCTCGGCGATGCCTTCCGAAACTTGGCCCTGTCGATCATCGCCGATCTGAAGCGCATGGCCGCCCAGCTTCTGGCCACCGCCATCATCAAGAAGATCGCCGGGGTGTTCAGCGGTGGCGGTCAGGTCGGGGGGGCGGATAAGAAAGCCACGGGCGGTGTCCTGGGCGGGCTCGGCACCGGCACGTCGGATTCCAACCTCGCTTGGTTCTCTCGCGGCGAGTACCTCGTGCGCGCCGCGGTGGTCCGCGAGCCGGGCGTCCTGCGCCACCTCGACGAACTGAACCGCCGCGGATCACAGGCCTTGGTCCCGACTCCTGTCCTTATCGAATCCCCCGTGCCTCGCTTCGCCGAGGGCGGCCTGGTCGATGGGCCCGCAGCCACGGACCCGCAGGCCTCCAACGACAGTCAACTGCTGATCGGCCTGGAGGATGGGCTGATCCTCCGCCACCTGGAAAGCCCCGCCGGCCAGCGCATCCTGGTCAAGGCCATGGCCAAGAACCGCCGCGCGATCCGCTCGGCCCTGGGGACGTGAGCCATGTTCGCCACCGGAACCGCCACCGACTACAACGACCTGGCCGAGCGGCTGAACACCTTCCTGACCGCGAAGGGGTCGGCCTTCGGGCTCACCTATGCAGGGACCGGAGACGGAAGCCTGACTGGCTACTCCGGCGGTGTGTCGTCTGTCGCTGAGACGTTCACCATCACCGCGACTTCCCCTACGTCCTTCGACGTGGTCGGCACGGTGACCGGATCGATCGGCCCTGCCACCGTCGGCACCCCGTTCGCCCACACCAACCTGGAGTTCCTGATCACGGCTGGAGCGACCCCCTTCGTTGCCGGTGATCAGTTCGTCCTGTCGACCGCCCCCAAATGGACCAGCCTGCGCCGGTCGCGCGGCTGCCGGCTCGAGGCCACCCAGGGCAACGAGGGCGCTTACGCCGTCCAGAACCTGGTCGACGGCAAGCTCAACATCTGGCCGTTCAACATCTCCAGCCTGACGAGCCGCTCCTGGAACATCTACACGACGGTAACGCTGCCCCAAGAGGTGGAGATCACCTTCTTCGAGCCGGTGACGATCGCCGCCTATGAGCTGACGCTCCACGACACCTCAGGCCAGGCCCCCAACTACTGGGAGATGCAGTACTGGGATGGCGGCGCCTGGGTGGCCCTCGACACCCAGATGGGGATCATCTTCTACAACGGGATTCCGCAGACCTTCACCATCGCATCGCCGGTGTCCGCGACCCGCTACCGGTGGCACATCACCAGCCTGCGCTACAGCCAGCTGCACATGGGAACCCTGCGCATGTTCAGGCAGGCGGACGGGGTCGACGCCTGCTTCCACGAGTACGCCTGGAAGGCCCCGGGCAATGACGGCAACTCGGAGATCTACGTCGGGATCCACGGCTTCGAGCGGCAGGACGCCGACTATTTCGACTGGGAAATCGTCGGCATGGACGGCTGGCTCTCCGGGTCCAGCTTCTACCAGCAGGCCGGAATTCAGGGGAACCTCTACCTGCCGCTCTGGAACGCCGCCATCCCCTACTGGTTCGTCTGCGACGGCCGCCACGCCGTGGTGATCGCCAAGATCTCCACCCAGTACGAGATCGCGGTCTTCGGCCTGCTCGACCCCTACTACTCCCCGGGCCAGTGGCCCTATCCGCTGGTCCTGGGCGGATCAATGTCCCACGGGGAGTTCTCCAGCTGGGACGACACCGACTACAGGTGGTCGGTGACGGACAATCGCCACCGTATCCCGACGCATGCCGACACGGGCAACGCTCCGGTGGGCAGCGGTGAGCGCGACCCCTGGGACACCCAGCTGCGCGTCCGGAACCTCGATGGCGGCTGGAAGGCCGTCGAGGGAGCGCAACTCGACGCCATCACCTCCACACCGCAGATCTACCAACACATCATCTGGCCGACGCGGTGCGGCCTGTCCCAGCTCGACCCCGGTCCCGGGGCCACCTATGACCTGTGGCCCGTGATGCTCATGCTCGGAGACCTCGGCAACGGCTACAACACGCCGGGCCAGTTGCCGGGCCTGGCCCTGGTCACCGGGCAGGACCTGAGCGCCGAGACCCTGATCCGCCAGGGCGCGGTCGACTGGATCGTCATCCCCAACGTCTTCCGCAACGACCGCGACGACTTCTGCGCCGTGAGGTTGGACTAATGGCCGCTTCCTACCAGACCGGAATCAGCAGCTCGCCCACGAACCTCCTGCAGACGCTGGTGGCCTGGCTCTCTGCCCAAGGCTGGACCGTGAACCAGTCCGAACAGGAAGGCACCGGTTGGCGGTCCCACCTGGTGAAGTCCGGCAGCCTGAACCTGAACCTCCGCGCCGCGGAGGACGAACGGCTCTGGACCAGAGGCATCAGCAGCTACCACGACCTGGGCGATGGCGGCTACGGGATCGGCCTGTACCTGGGAACCGGCTGGGACGGGGAGGAATTCTGGGACGCCCAACCGGGTGGCCCCATGCGGCCCTACGATCTGACCACGTCCGGCTGCGGCATGAACCTGCCCCAAGGACAGATCTCGGCCTACCACTTCTTCGACGACGGCAACGACCACATCACCGTCGTCGTGGAGCGCGCGGCGGGGATCTTCTGCCACATGGGGTGGGGCCCGTCCCTTGAGCGGGCGACCTTGCCCGAACCGTTCCCCTACTTCTACGCGAGCTCGAGCACGAAGCTCAACACCGCCGAAACCTCGGATCTGCTCTCCGGTAACCGGCACGGGATCGATCTGACCGCCTTTCCGCCCATGTCCCACACGGACGAGGACTACTCGACCATGGGCGGGTCGACGGCGCTGACCCATTGCACGGCATTCGTTCGCGTGGACGCCGCGTCCTTCTCTGGCCGCTGGGTCGGCGACTGCAAGGATGAGAACGAGGGTTACGGCTGGACCGGCCGCCGCATGCGCGACGCCCTGAACAAGTGTCTGGCCGCCCAGGGCGGCATGGAAGAGGACGAGTACGTCAACTACCAGTACCTGTGGGACGACGGCTCGGGCGGACCCGGGGAGAGGACGCTGCAGAGCGCATTCGGCGGTGCGCTGATGCTCCCCTTGCACTGCTTCGTGGAGACCGTTCCTCAGGGTCGCTGGGCCCCGATCGGCTATCCGCCCACTGTGTTCTGGACCGAAGCCGTAGGCCACGGCTACAGCGCTGGCGACATCTACCAGTTGGGCGGCCAGGACTACATGCTGTTCCCGTTCTTCGCCGTCAGGAAGGCCGCCTGATGGCCACCGCGGTCGTTATCCCTGGTCCGTTGAACCTCATCTCTGGGACCGACTATTCGGTCGATCTGGCGACAGCCGTCCTCGATCCTGTAAGCACGCGTCCTCTGCATGTCGTCGGCATGAACGCCGGCGTTCGCACGGTGCTGGCCGATCCGCGCCCTGCGGCATTCCAAAAGGACGGCGGCGTCGCCCCGGTCCATGGCCTCGCGGTGCTCGGCCGCGTCCATGTGATCCCACGCAGGTTCGACCTCGGCGCGGTGGTATCAGAGCAGGAAGCCGAAGTCGAGGTCTGGAACGCCGACATCTATCGTGCCCAGGTCCTTGAGGAGATCACCGTTGACGGCCCCACCGGGATCGAGGTCGAGGACCCCATCGGCCTGCCGGCCCACTTCCCCGCCTCCGATTCCCAGGTCTACATGGTCAGGGCGCTGACCGACGGCGATGCCCTGATCGACAACCTCGTCACCTGGGAGTTCACAGGGCTAGACCCGTTGGGGACCAACCTCCGGGTGCTGGGGTTCCGGCTGATCCCATTCCCGTTCCCGCCGAACTGGGCGCAGCCCGTGACCGAGACGTTCGGGTTCATGACCGACATCATCGTCTCTTACCGGGGCATGGAGCAGCGCATCCAGTTGCGCACGGTCCCCGTGGGCACGATCCGCTACGCGACGCTGCTGGATGACCTGCGGGATGCCCAGATGGCTGGCGCGATCCTCTTCGGCAACCAAGCTCGGGCGTTTGGTGTCGGCCGTTGGCAATTCCAGACCCGACTGCTGCAGAACGCCAGCGCGGACGACCACGAGGTCTTCTGCGACACGTCCGACATCCCGTTCGAGCCCGGCGGCATGGTCCTGCTGTGGACCGACCCCTACCACTGGGAAGTCCAGACCATCGAGAGCGTTCTTTCGGACCGCGTGGTTCTCAGCTTCGGGCTCATCCAATCCTGGGCTGCAGGTCCTACCATCGTCCTGCCGATCGTGGTCGGCCGGTTGTCGGCCGAAGAGGGCTTCACCTGGGATTCCCTGTCGATCGCGTCCACTTCGCTCACCTTCGACGTCGACGGGTTCCGGCCATGAGTTACCTCGGCTACGACGTCCTCGAGCTCAACTACAACCGCATCGGCGCGTTCGAGGAGCGGCTGCACCGGAAGTTCACGCTCCTAAACTCGAAGACCGGCCGGCGCGTCGCCGACGAACAGGCACCAGCCCCCGCGGCTTCGCGACCGTTCACCTGGACCGCCTTTGGCCGTGACGAGATCACAGCTATGCGCACTTTCCTCGACGCCCGCCGAGGCCGCGCGGTGCCGTTCTGGCTGCCCAGCTTCCAGTGGGACCTCGCCCTGTCCGAGGATGTCTCCCAGAACCAGTCCAGCGCCACCATCTGGTGGATCAGGTACAAGCAGCAGATGTGGGGCACGACCGCGGCCCGGCGTCACCTGGCGATCTGGTCCCTGGGTGACGGCACCATGGACTACTGCAGGATCGTCGATGCTGTCGATGTGGCGAACTATCAGACCGAAACGCTCACGCTCGACTCGGTGGCCCAGCGTGAATACTCGCGCACCAAGACGGTGCTGTCGTTCCTGAAGTTCTGCCGCCTGGACGAGGATCGCATCGAGATCTCCTACCCGAGCCCTCAGGTGGCCGAGGCCACGATCCGGGTCCGTGAACTCCCCCTGGAGGCCCCGCTGTGACCTACGACGTCCGCGAAAAGAGCCGGTACCTGGGCCAGCCCGTCGAGGGCTTCCGGTTCGCCCAAGGCAGCAACCTGTGGCTCTATACGTCGGCGGATCGGGCGATTACGCTGCCCGCTGGAGTGTTCGCGCCGGAAGCCATCACGCGCAGCGAGCTCGACTTCTCCCAGGAGGACACCGGCGAGACGATCGACCTGACGCTGCCGCGTCCGAGCCCGGTGGCCGCGCTGTTCATCGGAGACCTGCCATCCACTCCGGTCTGGGTGACGGTCTACCGCGCCCACCGCGGCGAAGAGTCGCTTGCCGTGACGATCTTCAGCGGCAAGGTGATCCGCGCCCGCTTCGAGGAATCCGAAGCCATCCTCACCGGGGCGAGCCTGATGGCCATGCTATCCCGCACGGTGCCGATCCTGGCCATGCAGACCCCGTGCAACCACGTCCTCTACTCGGGAGCGTGCGGCGCTGACCCGGGCGTTTACCGTGATCAGGTTTCCGCCACGTCGGTGACCGGCGCGACCGTCGTCTCCAACGGGTTCGCTCTGCGCCCTGATCAGTGGTTCCGTGGGGGCCGTCTCGAATCCTCCACCGGCGAGACCCGCTTCATCGTCGACCACCAAGGCGACACCGTCACGCTGATCTCCCCGATCCCAGGGCTGTCCTCTCTGGACCAGGTCTGGGCCTACTGGGGCTGCGACCATCTCGAGGCCACCTGCCGCGACAAGTTCAGCAACCTGATCAACCACCTGGGCTGGTCGCGCCTGCCGGGCCGGAACCCATTCTCCGGGAGGATCGACTGATGGCCTTCTGGATCATGGCCCTGGTCTACATCGTCGGCACGGTGCTCTACGAAGTCCTTCGCCCCAAGCCGAAGTTCGACGCTCCGACACCGTCGAGCCTGGGCGACTTCCAGTTCCCGACGATCGGCGAGGGCCGGACCATTCCCGTCGTCTGGGGGACCTGCAAGCTCTCCGGACCCATGGTGACCTGGTACGGCGATCTGCGCATCCAGGCCATCAAGGAGAAGGTCAAGACCGGGCTGTTCTCCTCAAAGGAAATCACCACCGGCTACAAGTACTACCTCGGCATCCAGCTGGTACTATGCAGTGGTGAGATCGACGAGGTCCTGCAGATCCGGTTCGACGACAGGCGGCCTTCTGCAGGCTACGCCCACGTTCCGGATCTCACCCAGATCAGCATCAACGCCCCTGGCTTCTTCGGCGGCGAGGACTCCGAAGGCGGCGTCAAAGGCAGCGTCTACGTCTACCGCGGGACTCCCACCCAGCCGGCGGACTCCTACCTCGAGGCCCGTATCGGGGAGAGCCTGCCCGCCTGGCGAAGGGTCTGCTACGCCGTATTCCGGCGCGTCTACGTGGGGACGAGCCCCTACATCAAGGCCGTCTCGTTCGTCGTCCGGCGCTGCCCCAATGGCCTCGGTCTCACCGGCGGAGCCCACAACATCGATGGCGACGCCAATCCCGCAGCCATGATCTACGACATCCTGATCTCGCCGTCTTCGGAGAACGGTCTCGGGTTGCCGGTGGGGTTTCTGGATGTTGCCGCGTTTCGCTCGGTTGGACAGACGCTGGCCGACGAAGGCCTCGGACTTTCCATGCTCCAGGATCGCGGCACAACAGCGAAGGACCTCGTCCTTGAGATCCTGCGCCACGTCGACGGCGTCATGTACGTGGAACCGGCGTCCGGCCTTCTGACGATCCGCCTGGTCCGGTACGACTACGATCCCGAGGCGATCCCGGTGCTCGATGCGGACTCGTGCACGGTAAAGTCGTTTGCCCGGCCGTCGTGGGGTGACCTCAAGAACACCGTGCGAATCGGCTACGTCAGCCGTGACGCCGGGTTCATCGAGAAGACCGCCCAGGCCCAGGACCTCGCTGGGATCGAGGTGCAAGGCGGCGAGGTCTCACTCCAGGATCTCACCCTTCGTGGGCTCTCGAATGCGACGTCTGCCCAGCAGGCCGCAGCCCGTGCCCTGGCGGCTCTGGCCTATCCGCTGGCTACGATCACCATCGAGGCTGACCGCTCGGCTTGGGCGTTCCGGCCCGGGGCGGTATTCAAACTCGTCTGGGACCCGCTGGGGATTGCCGGTATGGCTTGCCGGGTGGTCCGTGTGGGGACTGGCCGCCTCGACTCCGGGAAGATCGAGATCGAAGCCATGGAGGATATCTTCGCCGTGGACTGGACTGGCTACTCGACTCCGCCAGCGTCCGGTTGGGAAGACCCTTCCGGTGACGTCCCGGCACTGACCGACCAAGTTGCCCTGGCCGCACCCTATGAGGCGGTGAAGGATTACGGAAGCCTAGGTGCCGATGTGCAACTGGCCATCACGCTCGCCGCTGCTGGGGTGACCGGGGTCTCCCTCGGATACCGGGCCTATGTGGCTGACGGCGCGGGCGGCTGGGCGCCACCGGTCGATATCCCGTTCTTCACTCCATCAGGGGTTCTCAGCACTGCGATCGACGAACTCACGAGCGAGATCGTCGTCGCCTCGGGTCTGGACACCGACCTCGTCGAGTCGGTCAGCGCGCCCGACTTTTCCCTCGGGGTGAGCGTCGCATGGGTGGCCCATGAGGGGGTGGAGGAGTTCATCGCGTTCCAGAACGTAGTGCAGGGCGAGAGCAACATCACGCTTCAGGTCATCGCGCGGGGGTGCCTCGATACTGCGCCGACTGCATTCTCGGCCGGGACGCGGGTGTGGTTCATCTCCTACGGCAACCAGATCGTGAACATCCGCGGGCCGGTGCCTCCGACCATCAACGTCTACAACGACATCCGATTTCAGGCCTACAACAACCAGAGCGAGTTTCCGTTCACGTCGTGCCCGACATCGCAAGTCGTGGCGACCACGCCAGCGCGGTCAGTAAAGGTCTATTGCCCTACCGACCTGCGCTTCAACGGAGAGAGCTACCCGGCGTCCATCACGGGCGAACTGACAGTATCCTGGTCGCACCGGAATCGGCTCGGGACCTGGAGCTATGTCGACTCCGGCAAGACGACGTCATCCGAGCCGGGCACAGAATACGACGTCCTGGTCTACGGGGAGCTCGGCACGCTGGTTCACACCGAGTCGGGATTGACGGGCACGTCCTGGACCTACCTCGAGGCGACGGAGATCGCGGAGTCGGGGCTCGCGCGACTCAACGACCATCTGCGGGTGATCATTCGGACATACGGGGCGGGACGGACTCATGAGGCGATTCGCGAGATCGAGTGGAATGTTGAACGTAACTGATCAATGGAGATTGGGAACTAATATTGCCCGGCGATGTCCAAGCGGCCGTAACTGTTCGGAAAGACGAGCTTGCGAATTATAAGACAGAAGGTATCTTGATTGCCTATGGGCATTATGAAAACAGTTCTGATTGCGACTCTCTGGTCGCTCCTCCTGGCGCCGACGGCATGCCTTGCCGGCGCTCTGGACCATTTCTGCCCTTCCTGTCCAGAGACACCCTGCGAACACGAAGTTCATTGTTCGAGTGACCCCTGCAACATCACCGTGGTCCCCCTGCCCGACAGCCGGTGCAAAGGTGATTTGTCTTTGGACATAGATGCCAGCGTCCACGCTCTCGTCGAATTCGGCGGAATCGCCTCGACGCCTGGTGACGCTGCGCCCTTTGTGGCTGACCCGTGCGTCTCGCTTCCGCTGCCCCTGCCCTCCGGCTTTCCGCCTCTCCGCTGCTAGCCTCACCGCTGAAGACAACCCTGGATGATTCGTCGGGCCGATTCGTCGTGCCACGTCTTTAGGCTGCGCTGATCTCGGAAAAGGATTCAAACCATGAAACTGCTTGGGCGCTTTCGCCTCGGGCAAGCGTTGGCGATCGTGACATTGCTGGTCACGCCGGTGTTCGCCGATGCCTCGCCACCCGACACCACCGCCATTCACCCTGTCCCCGTCCCGGAGATTACGGACGGCGAGGATATCACCGCGGTTCAGGCCGGTGCGCTGGCCTTGACCCGTAGCCCTCGCCTGGCGGTTTACGATTTCGAACGCAGGATTCGGGATGCGCGCACTCTCCAGGCCGCCTTGCGCCCCAACCCGGAACTCGCTTTCGAAGTGGAGAACTTCGCGGGATCCGGTGACCTGTCGGGCTTCGGCGGTTCCGAACTCACCCTTTCGGTGGCCCAGCTGTTCGAGCTTGGCGGCAAGAGGTCCAATCGTCGAGAAGTCGCCCGCTTCGAACGCAAACTGGCGACCTGGGACTACGAAGCTGTCCGTCTTGAGGTCCTCAGCGATGTGTCACGGGCCTTCGTCGAGGTAGTCGCCGCTCAACTGCGGATCGCGCTCGCGGATGACCTGATCGAGACTGCCAAGCAGGACCTCGTCGCCGTCGGCCGGCGTGTCGAGGCCGGAGCAGCTTCGCCGATCGAACGGACGCGTGCCCGGATCGCCCTGGCCACCGCGGAAATGGACCGCGAAACCGTGGCACTCGCACTGACTGCCGCCCGGGTCCGGTTGGCGACGACATGGGGTTCCGACCAGCCGAAATACGGCCGCGCCGTGGGCGACCTCGAACAGGTCGCACCGCCCCCGACGGCGTCAATGTTGGAGCAACGCCTGACAACGAACCCCGACATCGCACGCTGGGCGACCGAGCAATCCCTGCGCGAGGCATCCCTGAATCTGGAGCGTTCCCTGGGGAAGATCGACCTCGTCGCCTCTGGCGGATTCAGGCGTCTTGAGGAATCCGGAGACAACGCCTTCGTGGCCGGAATCGCGATTCCGCTGCCGGTTGCCAACCGGAATCAGGGGAACGTCCAGGCCGCCGCTCTCGAACTGGCCAAGGTCGAGAAGGAACGTCTGGCAGCAACCAGTACCGCGCAGGCGGCGCTGGCATCGGCGTACGCTGACCTCTCTGCCGCCTTCAAGGCCGCAACCACGCTCAGAGAAGAAATCCTACCGGCCGCCGAGGAAGCCATGGCGACCGCCGAGAGTGCCTACCTGAAAGGCCTCTTCAACTTCACCGATGTTTTAGCTGTCCGCACGACCTATCTCGATCTGCGGGAGCGTCATATCGCGTCCCTCGCCAGCTACCACATTGCCCTCGCCGAGCTCGAGCGCGTCGTCGCCGGGCCTCTGAGTCAGGTCGAGAACAACCAGGAGCGTCCGTAACATGAAACCGACGAGCTTTCCCATCCTAGAACGCAGGTTCGTGAATCAGGCCGCACTTGTTCTGCTGGCCCTCTCCCTGGCGATGCCGCAACTGTCCGCTCTGGCGCAGGAACCGGGTCACGAGGCCCACGGCGACGAACAGGGGCACGACGAAGAAGGACACGAGGAGATCGTGAGTCTCAGCGCCGAAGAGATGCGTGAATTCGGCATCGTCGTCGCCGAAGCCGGCTACGCCACCCTCACGAGCAGCGTCGACCTACCCGGTGAGATCCAGACCAACGACAACATGCTCGCCCACATCGTCCCACGCTTTTCCGGCATCGTGACCGACGTGCGTGCTCAAATCGGCGACAAAGTCGCGGCTGGTCAGGTTCTCGCCGTAATCGAAAGCGACGAGAGTCTGTCTCCCTACGAGGTCAAGACCCTCATCGCCGGCACGGTCATCGCCAAGCACATTACGCTTGGCGAGGCGATCTCGCGGGAGCATGCCGCCTTCGTCGTCGCTGATCTCAGCTCCGTCTGGGCGGACATCACGGTCTATCAGCGGGACATCAGCACAGTGGCAGTCGGCCAGGATGTCCAGATCTCCGGGGGACACGCCCACCCGGCCGTGACCGGCGCGATCTCCTATGTCGCTCCTGTCATCGACGAGGAAACCAGAACCGCCTTGGCGAGGGTCATTCTGCCCAATCCGGGAGGCACCTGGCGTCCCGGCACGTTCATCACGGCCCGAATCCTCCTCGAAAGCTTCGTCGTGCCCGTCGCCATCCCGCGGACGGCGCTACAGCACTTCGAAGATCAGGACGTCGTCTTCGTTCAGACCCCGGAAGGCTTCATGCCCAGACCCGTGACCGTCGGACGGTCGGATGAGAACACGCTCGAGATCGTCTCGGGCCTCGCAGCCGGTGAAAACTACGTATCCCAGGGTGGGTTCACGCTCAAGGCGGAACTCGGCAAGGGATCCTTCGGCGGCGGTCACGCGCACTGATTGGAGATGACGCCATGCTCGAACGAATGATCGAATTCGGCCTGAAGAACCGCCTGTTGGTGCTCATCATCGCACTGATAGTGATGGGTGCCGGCTATGCCGGCTACACGCGCCTGCCGGTCGACGCCTTCCCGGACGTCTCGCCCAATCTCGTCCAGGTCTTCACGGTGACCGAGGGCCTCGCGCCCGAGGAGATCGAGAAGTACGTCACCTTCCCCGTCGAAGCCGCCATGACAGGTCTGCCGGGCACCGCCAAGGTCCGGTCGGTGTCCAACTTCGGATTGTCCGTGGTCAACGTCTACTTCCGCGACGATGTGAACATCTACTTCGCCCGGCAGCTCGTCGGCGAACGCCTGCAGGAAGCCCGAGAACAGATCCCCGAAGGATTCGGCGACCCCCAGATGGGCCCGATCTCCACCGGCATGGGGCTCGTCCTCTTCTACTACCTGGAGGATACTACCGGCGAGTACTCGCTTGAGGATCTGCGCACGATCCAGGATTGGCTGATCAAGTTCCACCTGCAGACCGTGCCCGGGGTCACCGAGGTTCTCGGCATCGGGGGCTTCGAGAAACAGTACCAGATCAGGATCCGACCCGAGCAGCTCCTGCGCTACGACGTCACCCTGGACGATGTGATCGCTTGCGTGCGCTCCAACAACCTCAACGTCGGCGCGCAGTTCATCGAGAAGAACTCCGAAGAGTTCATCGTCCGTTCCGTCGGGCTGGCGACCGGCATGGAGGATCTCAGCTCGATCGTCGTCAAGACCGTCGACGGGACCCCCATCTTCCTGTCCGATCTAGCGGAGATCGGATCCGGCGGCGCGATTCGTCGCGGACTGCAGACCCGCAACGGCACCGGAGAGGTGGTTTCCGGACAGGTGGTCAAGCTCTTCGGCGCCAACTCGTCCACCGTGATCGGCCGTGTCGAGTCCAAGCTCGAGGAGATCAACAAGATCCTGCCCGATGGGGTACGCATCGTTCCCTACTACGAGCAGAAATCGCTCGTCGAGGCCGCCGTCAAGACCGTGATCAACGCGCTATTGCAGGGTGTCGTTTTGGTGACGATCGTCCTGCTTGTCTTCATGGGCGGTCTGCGCCCGAGCATCGTGGTCGCCCTCTCGCTGCCGTTCTCGGTGCTCTTCGCGTTCCTGCTGATGGAACGCTTCGGCGTCTCGGCCAACCTCATGTCGCTCGGCGGCCTGGCGATCGCAATCGGGATGATGGTCGACGGTACCATCGTCATGGTGGAGAACATCGACCGCCGGTTGCGGATCGCACCGCCGGACATGACCCGTCTGCGGACCATCTCGCTCGCCTGCGCGGAGGTCGGCCGTCCCATCCTGTTCGCTATCACCATCATCATTCTCGTCTTCGTGCCCCTGTTCACGCTCCAGGGCGTCGAGGGGAAAACCTTCCGGCCGCTGGCCTACACCGTGACCATGGCCATGCTGGGATCGCTCATCTTCGCCCTGCTTCTGGCGCCGACCCTGAGCAGCCTCCTGATGCGGGTCCGCCGGCGCGATGACTCCGACGGTGACGGTGAAGCCCTGGTGGTACGCTGGCTCTTGAAACCGTATCGGCCCGTCGTCCAGTTCTTCGTCCGGCGTAGCTGGGCGGCCATCGCAATCGCGGTGGTTCTGATGGTGGCCGGCGCAGCGGTGGTTCCTCGCCTCGGTTCGGAGTTCACGCCCAAGCTGCGCGAGGGGACCATCGTCGCCCGTCTGACGATGGCGCCCTCGATCTCGCTGACCGAGAGCCAGCGGACGGCGCAGATCGTCGAGCGGCGCCTGATGGCGATTCCCGAGGTCCGGGAGGTCGTTACCCGCATCGGCCGCGGTGAGGTCGGGGCACACACCGATCCCATCAACAGCGCCGAGATGTACGTGATCCTCCGTCCTGAATCCGAGTGGCGCGTCGCCGGAGGCCAGGAAGCCATCGAGGACGTCATCCGCGACGAGGTCGGCAACGTGCCCGGCGTCCTGGTCAACCTGACCCAGCCCATCGAGATGACGGTGGATGAACTCCTGGAGGGCGTCCGCGCCGAGCTCGCCGTGAAGATCTTCGGCGACGATCTCGACGTCCTCAAGGAACGCGCGGCGGAGATCGCGGCCGTCGTCGGCTCCGTTCCCGGCGCCGCCGACGTCCAGGTCGACCAGGTCAGCGGCGCTCCCCAGCTGCTCCTGCGTATCGACCGGAAGGCGATCGCCCGCTACGGGATCAACGTCGACGAGGTCCAGGGAGTCATCCGGGCCGCGGTGGGCGGCGAGGTCGCCGGACAGATCTACGAGGGGATCCGTCGCTTCGACATCCTGGTCCGTTTCGTCCCCGAGGCTCGCCAGACCGCCGAGAGCATCGGCCACATCCTCATCACCGCCCCGGACGGGGCCCGGGTGCCGCTGGACCAACTGGCCTCCATCGAGGAGATCGTCGGACCCCGGCAGATCACCCGCGAGGACAACCAGCGGTTCATCTCCGTGCAGTGCAACGTCGTCGATCGCGACATCGGCTCGTTCGTCGCCGACGCACAGGACGCGATCGATGCCTCGGTCGAACTGCCGCCGGGTTACCTCGTGACCTGGGGCGGACAGTTCCGCCTGCAGCAGGAAGCGAACCGCCGCTTCGCCGTGGTTATTCCGGCGACGCTGTTGCTGGTCTTCCTCCTGCTGTTCGGCAACTTCGGTTCGATCCGCAACTCCATCCTGATCCTGCTGAACATCCCGCTGGCCCTGGTCGGCGGCGTGGTCGCGCTGTGGCTGACGGGCCAAAACCTTTCGGTCCCGGCATCAGTAGGCTTCATCGCCCTGTTCGGCATCGCCCTGGAGAACGGCATGGTGCTGGTGACCTACCTCAACCAGCTGCTGCGCGACGGGCTACCCGTCGCCGAGGCCTCCATCCAGGGCGCGTGCCAGCGCCTGCGCCCGGTCCTGATGACCGCGATCACCACGGCGCTCGGTCTGTTTCCGCTGCTCTTCTCGCACGGAACCGGCAGCGAGGTCCAGCGTCCGCTGGCCACCGTTGTCGTCGGAGGCCTGGTAACATCCACGATTCTCACCCTGCTCGTGATCCCGGCCTTCTACAAGTGGTTTGCGGTCAAGGTTGAGCACGAGGTCTAAGCCATGAAGGAGAGCAGTCATGAAGGAGATCAAAGCCTACATCCAGACGCACAAGCTGGCGGACGTCACCTCGGCGCTCCATCGCATCGAGGGGGTGACGGGGATGAGCATCGTGGACTGCCGCGGCTTTGGTGCGGGCTGGGCCGGCACGGAACACGCGTCCGACTCCGAAACGTTCAGCTATCGAAAAGGCGTGAAGATCGAGGTATTCTGCCGGGATGACCTCGCCGCGGACATCATGGCAGCAATCGAGCAGGCGGCACACACCGGTTTGAAGGGGGATGGGAAGATTTACGTCGCGGACATTTCGCACGCGGTTCGTATCAGCACCGGCGAGACCGGTGAAGCTGCCGTGTGAGACCGTCCGCGACGAGAAAGGGCCGCCACCATGGGACACGGACATTCGCATCACCCGGACCCTGAACAGACCGGAGACCGTCGACTGCTTGCCGCCATCGTTGTCAACGTCCTGCTGACCGGCGCTCAGGTGGTCGGCGGGGTCATCTCGGGCAGCCTGTCCCTGGTGGCGGACGCCTTGCACAACCTGAACGACGCCGCGTCTCTTGGTATCGCCCTGATTGCGCGTCGAATTGCGCGTCGGCCGGCAGACAAGGTTCGCACCTTCGGCTACCGGAAAGCCGAGGTGATCGGTGCCCTGATCAACACGACGACGCTGATCATTGTCGGCCTTTACCTCGTCTATGAAGCGGTCGCCCGCTTCCTGCAGCCCGAGCCCATCGACGGGTGGATCGTTGTCATCGTCGCGAGCTTCGCTCTTGTCGTGGATCTCGCCACTGCCCTGATGACCTTCTCGATGGCCAAAGAGAACATCAACATCAAGGCCGCCTTCGTCCACAACGTCGCGGACGCCCTCGGATCGCTCGTCGTCATCTGCGTCGGCATCGTGGTCCTGGCGTTTCAATGGTACGTCGCCGATCTCATCGCGACCCTCCTCCTGGCCGGCTACATCCTGTTTCAGGGATATCGGCTGATGGCGGAGTCGGTCCGCATCCTGATGGACAGCGTCCCGGCCGACCTGGATCGCGATGGCATCGCAGCCCGGATGGCGGCCGTTCCCGGGGTCCACGACGTGCATCATGTCCACATCTGGCAGATCGATGAGCACCACCGCGCGCTCGAGGCCCACATCGTTGCCCAGGCAGGTCCCGAGGATGCCGAGGCGATCAAGCGAGCGCTGAAGGAACTGCTTCGCCAGGAATTCGCGATCGCTCACACCACTCTCGAGTTTGAGTCGCGTGGGGTATGCGACAACGAAAGTGGACCATGCGCCTGAGGGTCCACGTCGGTCCCGCCGCCCATCGTCTCCGCAAGACTACCTTCTGAGCTGGACCTGACCGGCACGCTCTGCCCGCACGGATCGTCGTTGTACTCAACAATTTGTCGTTGCCTGACTGCGATGTCCCCAAAATCCGTGGTCACCCCCCCTTTTACCAGCAGGAGCCCACGTGGTCGGCGACGTATCGACGTGCCGGGCGAGATCCGACACATCTGCTTGCCGCGGGGTAGGTAACCGAGAGAGGCAGGCCCGCCCACGCGCGGCCACAGGTTAGGCGCAGGAGTGACGATGTTCCGCAACGAGGCGCTTGAACGAGGCAGGTTCAAGCGCGTCCCCGATCGCTGGCAGACCGAGTTCGGCCGCTGGGTGGCCGACTTCGGTGTGCCCCGCATCGTCGCTGGCCTGGCCCAAGACCCTGACCTCCGCGTCACCAACCAGGCTGTCTACGAGTGGCTCCAGGGCCACGCCCCTCACCCGGCCCGCGCCATGGCCCTCGTCGAGATGTCCCGGGGGCGCCTCACCCTCGAGGTCATCTACGAGCACAGCCGACAGGTCAAGCAGTCCGAAGGCGAAACCGGAGGACCGCGATGAGGATCGACCTGAAGATCGACTCCGCCCCGCTGGTCTTGCGCCTGCAGAACGGCCAGCGCCGCCTGGCCTACGCCGTCGTCAACGCCATCAACAACACGGCGAAACGCATCCAGGCCGTCGAACGTCGGCGCGTCGAGGAAGAGTTCACGATCCGCAAGAAGGAGTTCATCCGGCGCCAGGCCGCCGTCATCAAGCCATTTGCCAACGTGAAGCAAGGTCGGCCCTACGCCGAGATCGGGGTGGGCCAGAAGCCCCGCCTCCTTCTCTCCGCCTTCGAGCGCGGAGCCGAACGCAAGCCGTTCACGCAGGGTGCTCGGCGCGTGGCCGAGCCCGTGGTCGGCGGGCCCGCGCGTCCGCGGTTCACGCAGCCCGTCCCACCCGAACTGCGGATCAGGAAGCTGCGCTTCGACCGCACCAAGACGGGCCGTCGCCGCGTCGGTGTCACCCGCACCAAGACCTACCTCGTCCCCGAGGTCGGGATCTTCCAGCGCATCGGTCCCGCAGCCACGCGCCTCGTCTACGCCTTCACCCGTGGCAAGAAGCTCGAGCCCCGTCTGCGGTTCGTCGCCACGGCCAAGAAGGAGTCCGACCGCTGGTTCCGCGAGGAGATGGAGCAGGAAGTCCTGGGCGCCATCGCCCGGGCGAAGGGACGGGGCCTGTGAACCCGAGAAGCCAGCACGCTCTGCTACGTCGGCGGAGCGCCACAACCATAACTGACGATGCCATAGGTACTTCCGGCGCTATCCACCGCGGGTGCCGGCGACCTCGGCCCTCGTAGCGTGGGAGAGTCATGAAACGAGTTTCCACCGATACCAAGTGTTCCAGTTCCGCCGAGTCCAAGAAGGCCGCAAACGCGCCAGAAACGGCCTCTACGGGCGATTCCGCGCGTTCCGAGTCTCCTGTGATCCTGCCCGGAAAACTGGAACACTGGAACATCGACCGGCTCCGCCCCTACGAGCGGAACCCGCGCACGCACAGCCCCGAGCAGATCACCAAGATCGCCGCCAGCCTCCTCGAGTTCGGCTGGACCAACCCGATCCTGGTCGACGGCGAGGCGGGCATCATCGCGGGTCATGGCCGGCTCCTGGCCGCCCGCGAGCTGGACATGACCACGGTCCCGGTGATTGAACTCACCCACCTGACCGAGGCCCAGAAGCGAGCCTACGTCATCGCCGACAATCGGCTTGCCCTGGACGCCGGCTGGGACGAGGACCTGCTGGCCGAGGAACTGAAGGCCCTCGAGGACCTCGACTTCAACCTCGAGCTGACCGGCTTTGATCTGGACGAGCTGCACGACCTCCTGGACGACGAGACCGTCGAGGATGCCCCGGCCCCGGAGCCTCCCGAGGAACCCACCAGCCGGCAGGGCGACCTGTGGGTCCTGGGCAACCACCGCCTGTTGTGCGGCGACAGCTGCGATCCCGCGTCGGTCGACCGTCTGCTCGGTGGCCAGAAGATCCACCTCGTGAACACCGACCCGCCGTACAACGTGAAGGTCGAACCGCGATCCAACAACGCCATCGCCGCCGGCTTGTCCAGCTTCCCGCCGTCCACCAAAAGCGCCGTCGAGGCCTCCGATTCCCGCGGCATGCACCATCAGGGATTCGACCTCGCCCGGCACAAGACCAAATCCAAACCGACCGGCAAGATGCGCCCCAAGGACCGCCCTCTGGCCAACGACTTCGTCTCGGACGAGGCCTTCGACGAGATGCTCCTGGCCTGGTTCGGGAACATCGCCCGCGTGCTGCAGCCGGGGTGCTCGTTCTACATCTGGGGCGGCTACGCCAACTGCGCCAACTATCCCCCGGTCCTGAAGGCCTGCGGTCTGTACTTCAGCCAGGCGGTCATTTGGGTGAAAGAGCACCCCGTGCTCACCCGCAAGGACTACATGGGCAACCACGAGTGGGCGTTCTATGGCTGGCGTGAAGGGGCAGGGCACAAGTTCTACGGGCCGACCAATGCCGTCGATGTCTGGGCGGTCAAGAAGGTCAACCCCCAGAGCATGGTCCACCTGACCGAGAAGCCGGTCGAACTGGCCGTACGCGCTATCCAGTACTCGTCGAAGCCCGGTCAGAACGTGCTCGACCTGTTCGGCGGCAGCGGTTCGACCCTGATCGGTGCCGAGCAGACCGGCCGGCATGCGTTCCTCATGGAACTCGATCCCGCCTACACCGACGTGATCGTGATGCGCTGGCAGGAGGCCACCGGCCAGAAGGCCACGCTCGACGGCGACGGCCGGACGTTTGACGAGATCGCTGCCGACCGCAGGGCCGACCGGGATGAGTAGGCGGTGGCCAGGGGAGCAAAGAAGGAGCTGATCTCGCAGCGCGAGTACGCCCGCAGGCGCGGCTTGACCCACGTCGCGGTTCAGCGTGCCGTGAAGGCAGGCCGGATCTCGACCGTGAATGGGAAGATCGACCCTGCGCTCGCCGACCAGCAGTGGCAGGAGAACACCGACCAGAGCAAGCCCCGCAATCGGATCACCGGTAACCCCAAGCAGACCAAGGCACCAGGTGAACCATCTGAACCCATGGACATGGGCGGAGCCGATGAAATCGTCGGAGGCTCGTCGACGGCCACCGGATATGCCAAGGCCCGCGCCGCTCGCGAGCTCTACCAGGCGCAGCTGGCGAAGCTCGAGTTGGACCGCAAGCGCGGCACCCTCGTGCGCGCCGACGAGGTGCGTCTCGGCGCATTCAACATGGCCCGCAAGGCCCGCGATCAGTTGATCGCCTTGCCCGAGCGCCTGGCCTCCGTCCTAGCTGCTACAGAGGAGCCCGCCGAGGTCCAGCGCATCCTCGAGGAAGAGATCGAGCGGATCTGCCAGGAGATCGCGGATGCAGAACGGCCGTGACACGTATGAGACCGCCTACCGGGCGGGCTGGCGGCCGGAGCCGCGGCTGACGGTCAGCGAGTGGGCCGACGAGCACCGCGTGCTGGGCAACCGCTCGGGCCATGCCGCGGTGCACTGGCACACCGACACGACGCCGTACCTGCGCGAGATCATGGACGCTCTGGGCCCACGGTCTCCGGCCCGCCGGGTCGTGTTCATGAAGGGTTCGCAGCTTGGCGGCACCGAGGCGGGCAACAACTGGCTCGGGTACGTGATGCACCACGCGCCCGGGCCGATCCTCGTCTTGCGCCCCACCGTGGACGAGGCCCGGCGGTTCAGCCGGCAGCGCCTCGATCCCATGATCGCCACCACGCCCGTGCTCCACGAGCTGGTCCGCGAGGCGCGGTCCCGCGACGGCGGCAACAGCCTCCTGATCAAGGAGTTCCCCGGCGGGGTCCTATTCCTGACCGGCTCGAACTCCGCGACCGGCGTCAAGTCGATGCCGATCCGCTGGCTCTTCTGCGACGAGATCGACGAGTACCCAGGCGATGTCGACGGGCAGGGCGACCCGATCTCGCTAGCTGAGAAGCGCACCACCGGCCCCCTCTACTCGCGCCGCAAGGTGTTCCTGGTCTCGACGCCCACGGTCAAGGGCATCTCACGGATCGAGCGGGAGTTCCTCGCGTCGGACCAGCGGCGGTACTTCGTCCCCTGCCCCGAGTGCGGCCACTTCGACTGGATGCGGTGGGAGAACATCCGATGGCGTGACGACGACCCCAAGACCGCCGCCATGGCCTGCGTCCACTGCGGCGTCCTGATCGAGGAGCGCTTCAAGCCCCAGATGCTCAATCAGGGGCAATGGCGCCCCACCGCGAAGGGCAACGGCGAGACGATCGGGTTCCATCTGTCCAGCCTCTACTCGCCGCTGGGCTGGCTGCCATGGTCGGCCACCGTCGCTGAATTCGTGGAGTCCAAAGAGAACCCACTCCGGCTGAAGAACTGGGTCAACAGCGTGTTGGGCGAGACCTGGGAAGAACGCGGCGAGACCGTCGACCCGGACAGTCTGCTGGCCCGGGCGGAGCGGTACGAGGCCGAGGTGTCCACTGGCGTGGGTGTGCTCGTGGCCGCGGTCGACGTGCAGGGTGACCGCCTCGAGTGCGCCGTGAAGGGGTACGGCGCCGCTGAGGAGTCCTGGCTTGTCGCCTTCTCCCAGTTCCACGGCGATCCGGGGCGCGACCAGGTCTGGCTCGACCTCGACCGCTTCTTGCGAACCGAGTTTGCCCACGAGAGCGGCCAGAAGGTCCCGATCTCCTGCGTCGCCGTCGACAGCGGCGGTCATCACTCCGAGCAGGTCTACCGGTTCTGCCGCGCCCGGATCGACCGGCGAGTGTTCGCCGTTCGTGGTGGCTCCGAACGGGGCAAGCCGCTCGTGGGCCGCCCGTCCGATCACAACCGCTACCGGGCGAAGCTGTTCACCCTCTGCGTCGACACCGGCAAAGAGATCGTCTACTCGCGGCTGCGCATCGGGTCACCCGGACCCGGCTACTGCCACCTGCCCGAGTGGATCGACGAGGAGTACATCGCCCAGCTTACCGCCGAGAAGGCCATCCGCAAATGGATCAAGAACCGCGGCACGGTGCGCGAGTGGGTCAAGACCCGCGATCGCAACGAGGCCCTCGACCTCGAGGTCTACTGCCTGGCCGCCCTCCACATCCTGGGACCCGCCTTCGTGAAGTCCTTGCCCGAGCGCGCAGCGGCCCTGGCCAATCTGCGCGAGGTGCCTGTCGCGGCCGAGCCGGAGCCGAGCATGCCTTTGCGGCGCCCCCGGGGGTGGATCGATGGCTGGCGAGGGTAGCCGGGGCCGATCCCGGCCGGGAGGTGGCCTTCAGAAACGCCAGATTCTGGCCCCATTCCGCCAATCCGCGCGCGGCCATAATGCACTGCGAATAATGCACTTAACGGTCGATTCGCCTTCCCATTCGGCCGCGAAAGCTCGTCACTGTCAGTGCGACGGGCACGGGGCCCGGCGCCCCGAAAGGAGCTCATCATGACGGTCAACGAGATGATCGAACGCCTGCAGGAGGCCGCCGACGACGGGTTCGGCGAGTGCGAGGTGCGCCTCGCCTTCCAGCCCAGTTGGCCCCTGCAATTCACCGTCGCCGGGATCGCCACGCCGGACGACGAGTCCCGCGCCCAAGGCAAACCCGACGAAGAACCCGATGACGCCGCCTCGGTGGTCTACCTCGTCGAAGGCGGCCACCCCGATGACGACTCCCCCTACGCGCCGGCCTGGGCCTTCGCCGCGGCACAGTGAGGAGGTCGGCCCCATGGCACCCAAAAACGATCGACCCGCCCGGCTCCGCTTCAGCGACGGGATGGAATTCGACCTCAGCGGCGACCTGCGGGTCGTCCACCGGCGCGACGGCTGGTACGTCGTCGGCCGGGGGATGCTCATCCCCGTCGCCGATCGCGAAGAAGGTAATCGCACGGTCGCGCAGATGACGAACGAAGGAGGCAGCGACGATGCGCTACGGACCTGATGACAAGTTCTGGGTCGTGGTCGACCCGAAGCCCCACAGCACGCTCGAGGACCTCGTGTTCGAGGCCTCGTTGCGCGACCTCGATCTGCAATTCAAAGGCGGACTGCAGATCGACGAGAACCCGACCCTGTTCACCGACCGGCAGGAGGCGCGCCTCGAGGCCTACGGACGGCTGACCGCCATGCGGGCCAGCCAGGCCATCCTGCGCGCCGGCCGCGAGAACCCGAACACCAGGATCGACCGCGTCGAGGTCTACGGCGCGGACGGAGAGTTGGTGTTCGCGGCGGACATTCCGCGGGAGGTCGACTGACATGGCAAAGACCGCGACACCCCGGTTCGGCCTGAAGGCCCATCAAGTGTTCTGGAACGAGCGGGGCAGCATCGTCTGCGCCTGCTGCCACATCCCGTACCCCGGGTCCGACACCTGGATCTGGGAGCGGTGGGAAGAGATCACGCCCGCTGACATGGCGGAGATCGACCGCCAGGGCGGGCGCGTGGCGTGCGAGGGCTGCGGCAAGGAGCCCAGCCGGATCGTGCGTCTGGACCCGAGCGAGAGGAACTGAACCATGGCCAAGACCACCAAGAAGACCACCCGGGCCCGCAAGCCCGCCGCCGAGAAGCCGGCCGCCGAGGCCAAGACCAAGGCCCCGCGCGAAGAGCTCTGCGTGTTCGCGTTCCGGCTGACCGAGGCCGAGCGCGACGCCATCCACAAGGCCGCCGGGCCGGCGAAGGCCTCGAAGTTTGCACGCAGCCTGCTGGTGGCCGCCGCGACGAAGGACGAGGCGGCGGTTCGGGCGATCATGAAGGAGGTCGTATCCGAAGCCTAGCTCGCTGGAACCCGTTCTGAACCGACGACCTCTCGGCGAGCCGAGGGGTCTTCGGCATTCATGTCGACTCCTCCGCCGACTTGCCCCCACTCTCATGCTCCCCGTTCACGAGCGCACGGATCTGCCCGAGGATCGCTGCCTCAAACTGCCCGGCAGTCTCACGATCGATCGGGTGATGCAGCGGGTGAGGTCGGCCATTGGTCGCGAGCTTTCGCGGGTAGGTCAGGAACAGGTGGCCGGTCGGGTCGCGGCGGATGGCGATGTCATTGAGCAGGACGCCGCCGTAGCGGCAGGAGGCGAAGGCGACCAGGCCGCTGGTAGCGTCGGGGGCCAGGCGGATCCGGACTTCGGCGATCAAGTTCTCGGCGCTCTTCATGACGTGACGACCTCCGGGTCAGTGACCTGAATGAGCGGATCCTCGGATTGGCTGCGTCGGTCCCGCCAGGCTCGGGCCCGGCATGCGTCCGAACAGAACCTCTTCGGTTGTCCGCGTCGCGTGTTCTGGGGTTCGAACTCCCGCCCGCACAGGCCGCAGAACGAAATCAGAGGCCCCGGCATTCCGTTCGTTTCGGTTTCAGGTGCCTGGATACCTCCTGGCCTCTCCGCTTCGCTCAGAGCGCCTCCTGGACAGCCGTCCTCGTGCAGCGACTGTACCGCCAGAGAATCGCCGCCGGCGTGGCCGGAACTACCTTCACCCCGCCTATACGCGCGCACGCTGAAAACGGGGGGTATTTCCGTGAGGGGGGAAGATGGGGAAGGAAGGGAAGGAAGTAGAAGAGAGTGTGTCTTATAACGAGTTACATACCGAGCATTCTTCACCTTCGTTCACCTTCCTTCACCCCGAAATCGACCTTCGAAGAGGCTTCCTTCACCTTCGTTCACCTTTCTTCACTGCTTCCTTCACCCTTCCCCCTTCGCCGAGCCTGACGATGATCCAGCCAGACGGTAGATCCGACCTGTCCGGCCGGAAGTCGCCTGTACCTGGACGACGATGTCGCCTCGCTGCTCGAGCGTGGTCACCAGACCGGAGAAGCTCTTGGCGTCGGTCTTCATCCGCTTCAGCAACACGCCATGGGGCAGCGCCCGGTCCGGAGCGGCACGCAGCTTCTGAAGGAACCGCAGGCACTCGGCATGGAACGGATTGTCCGCGACATGGGATTGGGCCATGAACAACATCCGCTTGGTCTGGTGCAGGATGAGGCGGCTGGCCCAGGACGCGGCCGTCTTGCCGATCTCGGGTCGCTCGTGGTTCTCGCTCACGGCGTAGATCAGCGCGAGTTTGCGGGCGTGCTCGCTGACTCTGCCCCAGACGGTCGTCCCTACGCTGTCGTCGGCCGCCTCCGCCCTGGCATACTCAGCCTCGGCTTCGAGCCTGGTCTCGACCAGGACGTCCGTCGCCTCGTCGGTGTGCGGAACGACACGCGGCACGGGATGCCAGTTCTCGAGGTTTCCGGTGCCGGCCCTGAAGTCCGCCCACCACTGCGCCGTCTCGAGCACGCGCTCCGGCATCGGAAGCAGCCGCGGTTCCCGCCCGGTCGAGCGGCTGCCGCACTCCAGAACGATCATCCGGGCGAAGAATCCGTTCGTCAGCATCCGCTCCGACAGCGCCTCGTAGTAGTGGTTCGGTATCGCCGTGCCGAAGACCACCAAGCAGGGCTGGTCGATGGCCCCAGGCGCGTCTCGGCCTGCCTTGCGGCGCATCGGGAAGATCGAGTTGGCCGACGAGTACATGGTCAGGAGCGTTTCCATGATGCTCTCGTACCGGGCGTCGCGCGCCTTGTTGATCGACTGGAGCATGCCGTCGATCTCGTCGGTCTGGAAAAGCATGGCCGGCTCGGTGAACAGCGCATCCTGCAGGCCCTCGCCCGAGGCGAACCGCCCGCCGATCTGACCGGACATGCCGAGCGTGTGCAGGATCTCGGCGTTGATCTTGCGCGGGCGGTCCTTACCCGCAGACGAGTGGGCAAGGCCGAGGATGTAGACGTTCGTCCTGTTGTCGCCGGGGTCACGCACCTTGCGCCCTGCGAGCGTGGCCAGCAGCGCCAGCGCGCCGGCGAAGGCCATGGAGCTGTTCGGATACGGAGCCGTCTCCAGGCAGTAGTCCATGACCTCGGAGACGAAGCCGGGGATACGGAGGAGTTCGACCGGCAGCGGGCCGGGATCTGGCATCTCGGGCACGCTATCCTCGGGCTCGGTCGCCCCGGGATTGTCCTGCCGCCAGTGGTCTTCCACCACGGCGACGGCGACCTGGTCGGGCTCGTACCGGGCGATGCTGGTCGCGATCCGCTGGACCTCCCGGTCCTTCAGCGGCGGGCTGCAGCGGTCGAGATTGGCCCGGACCAGGGCGGCCAGGATCTCCTCCTGGCTCATCCCCACCCGGCGCATGGCCCCGCCCAGTCGCGCCAGCGTGGCGTTCCGGTGCCCGGCTGGTATATCGTTGCCACCGGCGGCCGCCGGTGCGCACGGGGGCGCCGCGGGCGCGCCCTGGGCCGCAACCGGCCGTTCCTCAGCGGGCCCGCCTGGCTCCTTGGCAAAGAGGTCCGCGCCACCTTCGACCCGGGATCCAAGCCACGCGGGGGCTTTGGGCTGATCGGCCAGTCCCACCTCGAGCGCCCGGACCCACTGATACGGCTTGCCGCCCACCACCGAGGGCGGCAGGACGATGTAGCCGCCGTTGGCCCTGGTGTCGACTTTCGGAGCGAGCCGACCGGCGGTGCTGCTCCAGCTCTTGCCCGCCGGCTGCCGGAAGATGTAGTGCCGGCCGCCGCGAGGCGTCATGGAGAGCGGGCAGTCCCCGAGGCCTTCCAGGTCGTCGCCGGGCCACGGATTGTCCGCCCCGTCGACGTCCACGACCAAGAGGCCGGCGGTCGGCATGCCGATGTTCGCATCCGGTCGAGCCGTCCACCAGGCCTCGATCTGGCCGGCGTCCGTGGTGGCGTCAAGGAACCCGTGCGGCGTCGCGGGGGCCTTCCCGCCCGGCACGCACGGAAAGACCGGGTACCCGAGTTCCGCATACCTCAACGCTGCCTGCAGTAATGTCGTCCCGGTCTCGGTCATAGACACCCGATCGCGGTCAGAAGGGTAGGTCATCGTCATCGTGCGGGTTGTATGCCCGCACGCCGCCCTCGATCATCGCGCCCACCGGCTCGAGGTCATCGTCCATCCCGGGCTCCCGCCATGGCGGACGATCGCCCAGCTCGTAGCCCACGATCTGCGGGAACTGCTCCCCGACCACCGTTCGCACGGTGATGGTGCCGGTCTCGCAGAGGGCTCCGTCCTGGGCCAGGGCCGCGGCCTCGGCCGCCGTCGGCGGCACCGGAGCGTTCGACCGCTTCCGCCACCACGACTCGGCCTTGTGGCGAGCCCAGCCGCCGTGCTCGAAGCAGATCCATTCGCTGTAGTACTGGTGGAACCCAACCTCGTACTCGACCCGCAGCGTCTTGGGCGCATCCTCCGGCGCGCCCTTCTTCGTGTGGACGCTGAAGAACACCTCGCGGACCTCGTGGACCGACGTCGTGACCTCACCCGACAGGATGCCCTCGGTGGACGCTGTGGCGTCGTGCTGTTGCCGTTCCGGCGGTGGGAACTCGTAGCCGCAGTCAGGGCACACCGTATAGCCGGTGGCGATCAAGCTCCTGCACACGGGGCACTGCTTGGCCGGCGCCTCGCCGCCCATGCGGTGGTGGACCTCCCGGACCCGGATGGCGTCGACCGGCCCGTGCCGCAGCACGTTGCCGCCGAAGTCCAGGACCAGACAGTTCTCCTTCCCCTCGCACAGACGGAAGCCCCGGCCGACCATCTGGTAGTAGAGGCCCGGGGACAGCGTCGGCCGCATCATGGCCACGCAGTCGATGTTCGGGGCGTCGAACCCCGTGGTGAGAACGTTGACGTTGACCAGGTACTTGATCCGGCCCTCTTTGAACTGAGCCAGGACCCGGTCGCGCTCCTCGCTCGCCGTCTCGCCGAACACCGTGGCCACGGGCTCGCTCGTCATCCGGCCCAGCACCGCGGCGACGTGCTCCGCGTGCCGGATACCGGAGGTGAACACGAGCACCGACCGGCGCACCTGCGCCTGCTCGACGATCTCCCGACAGGCCGACTCCACGAGCTCGTCGGTGTCCATCAGATCCTCGGCCTCACTGGCGATGAACTCGCCCGCGCGCACGTGCAGACTCGAGGTGTCCAGCGGCTGCGCCGCGCCCTTGGTCACCAGGGGGCAGAGGTAGCCCTGGACGATCAGCTCCTTCACACCGATCTCGTAGCAGACCTCGTTCAGGACGTTGCCCGGCTCACAGATCATCCCGCTCTTCATCCGGAACGGCGTCGCGGTCAGGCCGATCACCCGCAAGTGCGGGTTCACCTTCCTGGCGTCGTCGAGGAACGTCCGGTACATCCCATCCCCATCGGGCGGGATCATGTGGGCCTCGTCGATGATCACCAGGTCGAACGCGTCGAGCTCGCAGGCCCGCTTGTACACCGACTGGATGCCCGCGATGATAATCGGGTGCTCGGTGTCGCGGCTCTTCAGGCCGGCCGAGTAGATCCCCGTCTTCATCCACATCTCGGGCGCCACGACCTGGATCTTCTCCAGCGCCTGCTCGAGTAACTCCTTCACGTGAGCCAGGATCAAGACTCGGCCGTTCCACCGGCCCACCGCGTCCCGGCAGACCGTGGCCATGACCGGCGTCTTGCCCCCGCCGGTGGGGATCACCACGCAGGGATTGTCTTCCCGGTCCCGCAGATGCTGATAGATCGCGTCCACCGCCTCCTGCTGATAGGGCCTCAGTTCAAGCATCGACGATCTCCTCCAGGCGCACGAGGGTGCGGCCGCCGCGGACCGACCCGCGCATCTCGATGTTCAGTTTCTTGATCTGGCTGTCGTCCGTGTACAGGCCGCCGTGCTGCAGAGCGTCTAGGAGCGCCTTCTGCACGTTGTCGATGTCCCTGCGCTGCCGGTCCGGCGGATAGACCTCGATCTCCAGATGCAGGGGCCCGTCCAGGCTCCCGATCCCGAGGCCGGCGAGGATGGCGCAGACCCGCTCGCGGAACCTGCGCCCCTCGCGGCTGATGAGCGTCCGGGGCCCGACCCGCCGGTAGTAGTGGTTCACCGACGGAGGGAACGGGAGCTCGACCTCGATCATCGCCGGGCCCAGGGCGGCGTGCTCGAGGTCTCCTGCTGAGGCACACCCGCGGCGGCGTCTTTGCGCGCGTAGCCGCGGATCTCGTTGACCACGTCGCCCGTGTCGTCGCGCTTCTTGCACTTGACCGTGATCTGCAGGGGCAGGTTGTGCAGTTCGACCGAGTCCTTGGGCTGCAGCACGCCGACCGCCCGGCAGATCGCCGACAGTTCGCCCTGGGCGATCTGGACCGCCTGGCGGTTCGGGTTGTCCAGGTTGAGCCGCGCCCAGAGCATCCGGTTCTTGAACTCGCCGTCAATCACCTGGAACGTCAGCTCGAGGAAGTGGCCCGTGCCGCTCTTGGTCGGCTTCATCTGCGATTCGGTGATGACGGTGAGGTACTTGCCCGCGGGCAGCGGCTCGAAATCGGTCGCGGGGTCGACGGTCGCGGCATCGAAGCCGTTGAGGTTCGCCATGGTTACTTCGCTCCTTTGGTCTTGCCGCCCTGGGGCGCGCTCACAGGTTCGGGGTGGATGTGCTGGGCGTAGACGTTCCAGTCCAGCGGCATCTCTTCGGGAAGGGCGAGGCGGTTTTTGGCCACGTGGGCGGGGCGCTCGACCGTGCGCAGCACGCGCTCGCCGGTGCCGATGCCCTGGTTGCGCTTGCGGTCGAAGCCCTCGTCGGTCTGCTTGGTGAAGACCTTGAACGTGGCGAACATGACCTCGTCGCACCACTCCTGCAGAACCTGGGAAGCCAGGCGGTGCAGGCGCGGCACGTAGCGGTCGTAGGACTCGGTCTCGGGGTTCTCGAAGCGTTCGATGCGGGCGTGGGCGATCAGGATCGTCGTCATGCCCTTCTCGCTGCGCAGCGCCGACAGGCCCTCGATGAACTCGCGCCACTGCGTCAGGGCGAACACGTAGCCCTTGGCGTAGCCGATGTCCTCGATGCTCTCGACGTTGCGCCGACGGCACACGTCGGCCCAGATGAGCCGCTCCAACCAGTCCAGCGAGTCGATCACGACAGTTCGATAGGAGTGCTCGTCGGTGTAGAGCTCCGACAGGGCCTGCATGGCCTGATCGAACGTCGTGGTGACGGGGAACTTGGCGCAGTCGATCTCGCCAAGGCCGTCCTCGGTCTGGATGAACACCGGGTTGGGCGCGTAGCTGGCGAAGGTCGACTTCCCAATGCCGTGGGTGCCGTAGAGCATCACCCGCCTGGGCGCCGGACTTCGTCCGCTGATGACTTGCTGCAAGAGTTTCACGGTAGTCTCTCCTTCCATTGCAGGTTGGTGGGGAAGCGGGCGGACCTAGGGAGTCCCGACGCGCTCGGGCGACAGCGCGTCACGCCATTCCGCCCGATTCCGCCTGTGTCAGATCAGATCGAAAGTCCGGATTTCCTCGTAGCCGCTGAGCCACTCGTCCTTCTCGCGGCACGCGATCAGGCGCGCGATGCTCTCCTCGTTCTCCTTCTCGGCGAGGCCGAGGACCTCCTCGCTCATGCGCCAGACGCCGGTGCGCAGCGGCTCGCGCTTCTCGACGGCGATCATGTAGACGGGGAGCCGCTCGCCGGTGAGAGCGGCGGCCAGAGACCGGTAGAAGGCGAGCTGGTAGACGTAGCCGTAGCTGCGCGCGTCCATCTGGAGCCAGTCGAGGTTGTCGCAGGTCTTCAGGTCGACGATGCCGCGCTCGGGGTTCAGCCAGTCCAGACGCGACTGGCACGGCACGCCGCAGTACTCGGCGCGGATTACGCCCTCGGCGACGCCGTCGGCCAGCAACGCCGCGGCATGTTGGTGGGCTCGCACCGACGCGTTCAGGCTCTCGATCAGGGCCGCCTGATCGTCGTCGAGCACGGGCTTGCCCTTCGCCTCCGCCCAATCCTGGAAGGCCTTTGTGCGGCTACCGAACGACTGGCCGGTCTTGGGGTTGATCGGGCCGCCAAACGCGTAGGCCTGCTCGTAGGCCTCGCGGCCCTCGAGGATCAGGACGTGGGCGGCGCGGCCGAGGACGTACGCCGGGCGGTCCTCGTCCAGGACCAGTCCGAGCTCCTTCTTGTGGAAGAGCAGCGCATTGCGCCGGAACTCGGCTAGCAGATGGCTGGAGAGGTACTTGCCGGCCTGGGCGTGGTACACCCCTGCCGGCTCGCGGATCAGGAAGCCCAGGTCTTCGACGAGTGCGTCCCCGTCCTTCCGGCGCTTACGAAACACATCCGGGATGCTCATGCGTTGGACTCCTTCACTGGCGCCGCAGCACCTGCGGTTGGGCGTTTGCGCGTTTCGATCCGACCTGGACCGGGATCACGTTTGAGGTAGCTGACGATCAAGTCCGCGACGGCATGGACCACGGCGTCGGTGTCCTTCTCAGATAGCTCGCGGCAGTGCCGGCGGATCTCGAATCGCGTGGAGGGCGCCACGGCTACGCCCTCCTCAGCGACAGCAGGAAGTCCTCGATCGCCGGGTGCGGTTTGAGATTCCGTCGCTGCACGACTGACGCGGACTCTTCATCGAGCTCGCGGTCATCGAGGCGGCGGAGGAACTTCCCGCGGAGCACGTCGAGGCTCTTCACCAGTCGCCACACCAGGTCGTCGTCGACCTTGTGGACCGCGACGAGACCGCCGATGAGCAGGGCTTCTTCCTCGAACAGGTCCGTGATCAGTTCACGGGCTTCGGCTTTGGTGATCATGGGCTCCTCGCTTCCCGGGACCCGATGTTCCATGCGTCCCTGATGGACAAAGGGGGGGCGAGGCCCGGAAGTGGGGACATGCCGCGGCGGTGTCACGGCATCTCCTTCTCATGGCTTCGGATAGCTGCCTCGGCCCTTTGCCGGCGCTTCTTCGCGGCCTCGGTCTTGAGCCCCGCATCGCGCGCGTACTCCGAGATCGACTGACCGTAGAGGCGAGTGCCGACCAGGAGGAGGAAGTCGGCCTCAGTGATTCGGCCGGCGTCGAGATGCGCCTGGAGTCGCGCCAACTCCCGCCGGTGCATGTCGCGGAGATCAACCCAGTCGGGATCAACTCCATCGATGGTCCCGGCCAGGTTCGACAATTCTTCCGGGTCGGTTGCGATCTCCCTCTCAGCGTGGATCCAGTCACGCCGGTAGTCATCGTGCAGGCGATGGATCGTAGTGTTGTAGATCCATTGCACGAGGCGGTCGCGCCTGCGCGCGAGATCAATCCGGCACACCGATTGGTGAAAGGCCCAGTAGATCCGTTGCCAGAGTTCGTCCGGCTCGTCCATGTCCCAGGGCCGCTTCCTGAAGTGTATCGAGCCAAGCCCTGGCCAAAACACTGCGAGGAGGATCGCCCGCCATCGGGGATCTCCGTCCGCTTCATGGGCCGCAAGAATCGGCCGCAGGGCCTCGTCCTTGCTCGGATCATCAGATGTTCCTTGGCGCATGAACGCCAGCACATCCGCCCACGTGGTGAACTGCTGCAGGAACGGCGCGTGATCCTGGAGATTGATGAGAAGATTCTTGTACTCTTCGGTTTCGAGTTGCCGTGCGAGTCGCGCACGATCCCGATTTCTCGAGACGCTTACCATGACGCCTGGCCTTACTGGCCGGGCGTCTGGCGCCTCCTATTGGCCGATCAGGGCGTCGTGCGCCTCGATGACAAATGGATCTACTCGCGACGTTTGCAGCGTCGCTCTACGGAGTCGTGCTCTTTCTACCTTGATCGTGTCGCTCGTTTAATGTGCGGCAGTTCCGACACACGCACGCTACCGGGAGACCAACGAGATACTCGTGGCCGCGAGCGAAGCGGATGTGCAACCGATCACCCCGCGATACAGCGAGGAGTCTTCCGCAGTTCGCGCATCGCCAATCGTCTGAGCCGGCGTCGCCCGCTCGGCATTTCGCGGCCATCACTGCTGATCCCCCGCGCTCTGGGTCTCGTTGTCGGCCCTCCTGATGTTGTCTGGGCATTGAGTGGCATACCTGACGAAGCGCCCACAGCGCCGGCACGTCACTCGGATGTGGCGAGTGTTGTTGGCAAACGTCTGCCAAGTCATGAGGAGGCTCTGACTGCAGCACTGGGGACAGGTGATGGGCTTTGACTCAGTTGACGGCGTCGCGCTGCGCGGCCGCTGAAGGGGCCTGAAGTTGGGCATCGGGTGCTCCTTGCTCGTGAGTATCCTGAGGAGCAGCCCGTGGCCCTATGTCCGCGATGGAGACCCAATGGAAACGCCCCCGGTTCTCGGGGGCGCGTCGACTGGCATCTGCCGGTACGCTGCGCCCTCTACAGAGCAGGCGCGACGCACCGCGTAGCAGGTGCTACTTTTCGCGTAGCAATTGTTGACTACCTCAAATTATCCACTCCACTCGCTCGCGCGGCTCATAGCACGGCTTCCAGCCGCAGTTTAGCGTCGGACGCGTCAGGTGTTCTGCGAGTCGCTTGTCGTACTTCCCGATCTCGGTGCGGGTGCGGCGAATGGCTGCCAGCACCGCCTTCCGGACCCGATCTCGGTCATCGGATTGTTTTCGTAGTCGCCCATGGAGCCCCTGGTCCCGCTTGATGTGCTCCATCAGGTCTTCCATCTCGACTCGAATTTGCTCCTCGGCATCCGAATCCTGCCGCTCCGCGGCGTCCTCCGACTGGTCTCTGAGCTGCTCGTAGCGAGCACGATAGGCCGCCATCGCCTGTTCGTCCGAGCCCTCGCCCGCGTCCCCGAGTAGGTATTCCTGCGATCTCCGTGCGACTCGCGCAGCGAGGTCCTCAACCGATATGCCTGTCCCTTGATTCTCTAGAAGCACATGTATGTAGGCGGCACCTTTACTTGGCAGCAGGATGAACTCCTGCCCACCTGCGTACCGCACCTCCCATACCTGGCCTTTCCTTCGGAAGGTGAATTCGGGGCACTCCTTGTCGCTCGCAGCTGCCCCCCCAGCACCTGCACCGGCCTCGCTTCCAGCCGCTCCCGAATCGCACACTAAGCGAAGCAAGCAAGACGCGGGCAGGGTTCGTTCTCGAATCTCCTTCGCATGCTTCGCGATCGCGCTGTCCACAACGCTTGTGACCTGCTGTGCATGCTTCCTGTACAACTCATAGATCTTCACAGCGGTCGCGTCGGCCGAACCGTCGATGTGTCGTAACACGCGACTGATCTCCCCGAAGCGCGAGAAGAAGTCCAGTGGAACCATCCGCCCAACATCGTTCGCAGTTTCCACGTAGGAGCCCAGAAGTGTGCGCGTCTCGTCTTCGTCTCGACCATCGACCAACAGCTTGACCTTGTATCCTTCCTCCGGATCTAGTGCTTCGGCACCTGCCGCGAGCACAGCAAAGCGACGGTCGATGCACTGGGAACACGCTCCGCAGTGTGGATGCAGGTTTGTCATCTCCCAGGTGTGAGTACAACTCGTCGAGAACCGGATCATATCTCCACAGCCAGCGGAGACTATCCCTCCGACGACTTCCGCCTTGGTCTTCCATAGAAACGGATTCTCGACATCGAACCTTCGATCAGCCACCAGCGAGAGGATCTCTGCGTATCCGTTCATCACCTGCGGATGCGTGGTTCTTGTCGCTCTTGCCCCTACAATTTGGGCCGATGGCGGGAAGTTGAAACTGATGACCCCGTTCTCATAGAATCGAATCCGAGCAAGCCCCAGCATCTGCGCAACGGTAGCGCCGAGGGCCATGTACAAGAACGACCGACTTCGCTGCGTGTACTCCCTGCCAAGCACCTTGCTCTTGTTGATGGTCACAGGGACGAACATCGGGTCCAATGCGGACCGCTCAGTTAGCTCCCTGGTGAGCTTCCTGTATCGCCGAACGAGTTTCTTGCTTGGCTGGTGGGTGATAAGAGCGATTCGACGTTTGTCTACCACGCCCTCCTGAACCGCACCGCCCAGTGAATCGAGTCCTCCTGAGAAGAGTACGACCTCCTCGACCCGATCGGGTCCGTCGTTCTGCCCGGTGAAGAGGTACTCCTGGACCGGCGGACCATCGGTCAGTTTCATGAATTCGAACTCGTATTCGTCTTCGGAGAGGAAACCCAGCGTGGTTAGAAGTGCCGTCCTGACCTTCTTACTGGACCACAGGTCCGGTTCTCGAACCGGAATCCTGAAGAACAGCCGCCGCCGCCAATCTGCACCAAGGTTGTTCACGCCGTCACCGCCCCGAGTGACAGCCTGATCTGCGCAGTACACGTAGGTGGCGATCTCCAAGAGATCCACGAAGGCAGATGGAACATTGTCCATCATGGCCTTGCTGATCGCGCCAATCTCGAGCTTTACGTTCGCATGTCGACCCCAGAGGCGGAGGCGCAGCGGTTTCCCAGCAACCGGGAGTGCCTTATCGGAGACGCTACCGCAGATGATGGCTCTCTCATTTGCCATCGGGCCGCGCCCCCTCTTTGAGTTCATCGGAGAGCTTCTTCATCGCGACGTGCGCGAACCCAGATGCATCCTTCCGCGAGATCCCTTTCTTTTCCCAGTTGGTCTTCGAGAACCAGCCGCCGGAAAAGTCTTCGACGATCTTAGATGCTTCCTGGCAATGGCGTCCGAGCGCTTTCGAGAATCCGGCTTGCTGAGCCAGGGTTGCGAAGCGCCTGTCTTCGCCAACATGGAGGGTCATTGCTCGACTGAGGAAGTAGTCGAGGTACCTCTCAGTCAGGCGTGCGAAGAATTGGCGGGCGAAGACGCTGAACTGGCGGTTGGTCCCCAACTGCCGAAGCTCACGCTGAACATCGGCTGCGGTCGTTCCGAAGAGGCTCTGAGTCCTCTCACCGAGTACCCGGGTCAGCGTCTCGGTCGCAGACATCTCTGCCATTTCACCGAGGTCCGTACGACCACCGTTCTTAGAGAGACGACGGTCCACCGCATCGGCGAAAGCACCGACCAGCTCCATTAAAGTCGGGGCATCGCGGACGTCGATCCCCGCCGCACGGAGTGATCCGGCGTAGTCATCTGATCGCGCCGCGAGTGGAAGCTGGGTCAGGAGCCAGATCGTCTCAACCAGGCCTTTATCGTCACTGGCGAGTTTCAGACCTCGCTCGGCCGCCGAGATTGTGGCGTTGGCGACCTGCGCGGTGCCTGCGCCTCCTTCGATAAGCCCAACAACCTGCTGCCACCGTCTCGTGCGCGGAAGCTCACCGAGGCGCAAGTGCCCCATGCTCTTACCTCACATCGTCAGAACGGAGTTGTGGCTTCGCCAATTATCGGCTGGGACCGGCTCCACCTGAAGCGGAAATGCCCTCGCCCGGTCCCGCTCAATTCCACGGAGATGTCCCCACGGGCCGTACTCGCCCCCCCTTTCTCTTTCGAGGAGGCGCGTGTCGGAGTCCGCGTGATTGCCTTGATGCAGGGGGCGTTCAGAGGTAGGACTGAATGTGGCCGTGTCTCCCCAACTCACATGATCACAGGAGGTTGCGTTCACCACATGCCTGCAAAACGAGAATCCCTAACCCGGGTCGCCTTCTACACCCGGATCTCCACAGACGAGGACCACCAGAAGTACTCGCTCGGTGCCCAATCCGAGCGCCTCGAGGCCTTTTGCAAGGCCCAGTGGGGCGACGACTGGCGGCTCCACAAGGTCTACCGCGACACCGAGAGCGGAACCCACATGAACCGCCCCGGCCTCGAGGAGATGCTCTTTGATGCCGAGTCGGAGGCCTTCGACACCCTGCTGGTCTTCCGCGTCGACCGCCTGTCACGCAAGGTCCGCGAGCTCGCCCTCATGGTGGACGAGCTGACCAGGTTCGGCGTGGTCCTGAAGTCCATCACCGAGCCGTTCGACACCGCCAACGCAGCCGGCAAGATGATGCTCCAGATGCTCGGGGTCTTCGCCGAGTTCGAGCACGCCACCATCGTCGAGCGCACCAAGGTCGGGATGGAGAAGAAGGCGAAGACCGGCGCCTGGGTCGGTGGCGTCGTGCCCTACGGCTATCTGCTCGACCCGGAGCGGGGCATGATCATCAACGAGGAAGAGGCGCTCATCGTTCGGAAGATGTTCCGGATGTACGCCATCGGAAAGGAGGGGTCATCGGCGATCTGCAAACAGCTCAACGAGGCTGGCCATCGGAACCGGAACGGCAAGAAGTGGGGCCGGCGCGTCGTCCTCTACATGCTCAAGAATCCCACCTACCTGGGTAAGATCCGGTGGCGAGAGATCCTGTACGAAGGCCAGCATGACCCGCTCGTGTCCGATGTCCTCTTCGAGAAGGCGAACGAGGTCCTCCAGGAACGAAACGAGGAGTCCGCTGGCCGTCGGTGGCACAACGGCGACGACCGACTCCTGACCGGCATCATCAAGTGCGCGCGATGCAAGAGCCACATGTTCGGGGGCGGGGGGCACAAGAACGGGGTCCACGTCCCCTACTACGTCTGCTCGAAACGCACCAGCGATCACGAATGCGAGCAGGATTACGTTCGAGCTGAACTCCTGGAATCCGCCATCGTCCAAGACCTCAAGGCCATGTTCCGAGACGAGCAGTTCCTCGCCCGGGTCTGGACGGAGGCGAACAAACAGCTGGGGGCGGAGAAGCCGAACCTGGAGCAGGAGATCGCCAAGGTCGAAGCCCAGGCCACCAAGACCCGGGCGGCCATCGACCGCTACTTCGAGGCCTTCGAGGCCGGCACGCTGGACGCCGGACTGTGCAACGAGAAGGTCCGCGATCTGCGGGCGCGACTGGAAGAACTGGAGGACGAGAAGCAGGATCTGGAGGCCCGGCGCGAGCGCCTGGAACTCCCCGCGATCGACCGGGAGATGATGGCGACCCTCGTCGACCAGTTCGACCGGGTCATGGCCGAGGGGCCGAACCCCAAAAAGAAGGACCTTCTCCGCCGTCTGGTGAAGAAGGTCCTGGTCCATGACCGTCGCACGATCGAGATCTGGTACGGCTTACCAAACCCTCAAGGGTGCGAGGACTGGAACAATTGGCTCCTCGGGTAGGACTCGAACCTACAACCCTGCGGTTAACAGCCGCATGCTCTACCATTGAGCTACCGAGGAGCCTCTATTCGATTTTCGGGCACAAACCCCGAGGCCATACCGATTCGGCACGAGCCATCAAGGCTTGAGCGGACGGGGAATATAGGCCCCTGGGCCACCCACGTCAAGAATCCGCCGCTCAGCCCCTCCCGGTCTGTGGCGATTGCGCGCAAGGCCTCCAGCAGCTGGCGCTCGGCCGACGCCGTGAACCCGATCCTCAATCGTGGCCTCGATCAAGCAGCGCCCGGGCCTCAGCCAGCACCTCACCGTCGGCCCTGACCCTCCCCGCCGCGACGTCCGCCTCGCCGGCCAGCAGGGCCCTGGCCAGCGCCAGGTCGCGTTGGGTCCGCTCGTAAGCCTCGACACTTTGCAGGACCGCCACGCTGCGGCCTCGCTGGGTCAGGACCACGGGGTCAGGCGACGCTTGGACCTTCTGCAGGACGGCCGCGGCGTCCCGGCGGAAATCGGACACGGGAACGATCTCTGGTATCTTCATCAAAGGTACCTCCAAGTGTACCCTTGATTGTATCATAATCGCTCATTTTTGGCCACTGGTCGGCCCGCCACACCCCTCACAACGTCACTTCTCCCCCGTCCAACGGATGTCTAACCGCTTGCCGTTCAAAGCGCAGTCCCGCAGGTACAGGTTGATCAAGGTCTGGTAGGGAATACCCGTCTCCTCCGCCAGGTCCTTGAAATAGGCGACCGTACCCTCGTCCAACCGGATCGTCACCTGCTTCTTCAGGCGGCTGGCGTAGGGGCTCTGCTTGGTGGAGCTGAAGTCGTAGGACTTGCGCATAGCCGCATTGTACCTACACTGTATTTACAAAGCAAGGGTCAGGGTTCCCCATCAGCAAATGATCTTCGCCAGCTGCTTTTTCGTTACGCCCAGCGTCAGCAGCGCCTTCAACAACAGATCGACCGTGACGGAAGGATCGCCGGCCTCCATCTTGGCCACGCGTGACTGGCTGGAGCCCAATTGCCGGGCTAAGGCAGCCTGGGTCACACCCTGCCGGGTCCGCTCTGCCCGCAGGCTCTCGCTGAGGGCGATTTTCAATTCGATGAAGCGGGCCTCGTCGGGCGTCAGTTCCAGGAATTCGGCAGCACCGCCGATCTTCCAGCCCCCGGCCTCGAGCTTCTTCCGTTTCTTGGCTTCCATTGCCCTAGACCTCACGGGTTCGCATCATACTGCCGCATCCGACGCCGGCAGGTCTCGATCACCAACTTCGGAGTCCTGGCCGTGGTCTTTCTGAAGACATCGAGGACCAGGACCGCATCGCAGTCAAGGCGGTATACGATCCGCCAGGTCACGTCCAAATCGACGATCCTCAACTCGTGGCAGTGGGGCCCCAAGGACGGCATCGGCCGCGAATGAGGCATCGCGATCGTTCGCCCGGCCTGCAGGCAACGCAGGAGATATCCAGCCTCGAGCCGCGCCGCCGAACCCATGGGTGGTGTCTTGATCTCGCTGCCGAGCCAGACGATCGGTTTGTCCAATGGGTTCATCGGAGATTATATGTCATTTTTGACATAGTGTCAAGCGACCCCTCACTTCTCAAACGCCACCAAAACC
>JACZKN010000093.1 GCA_014859985.1 Candidatus Krumholzibacteriia bacterium
GCCGGGCGCGGCGCCGAGGGCCTGACCTTCCTGATCCGGCACGACCGCAAGCGGGACTAGGCCAGGCGGCAGGCGCGGCGGGCGGACGCTTCAGCCGCCGATCAGCCGTTTGCGACCCTTCATCAGGTCGCGGAAGCGGAAGGTGCCCAGCAGGCCGCCCCCGTCGGCGTCGGGGCGGTAACGGTCCCCCACGACGAACATCACGCCGCCGCGCCGGACCTCCGCCGCCAGCGGGGTCTGCCCGAGGTCCTCGCCGTCGATCTGCACGGCGACGGGCGGATCGGTGGCGATCACCACCTTCTCGGCCTGGAAGTGGTGCAGGCGCTCGGTGGGCCGGTAGCGCCAGGTCAGCATGCGGAAGAGCACGAGGATCAGGTCCCACAGGGAGCGGCTGCTGATCACCGTGACGTCGAAGCGCCCGTCGTGGGCGCTGGTGTCGGGGGTCACCTTGAGGTTCAGGTCGCCGATCTTGCCGATGTTCGACAGCAGGATGGTGTTGCCCTCGTACTCGTGGACCCTTTCGTCCTGGTCCTCGACGAAGATGCGCACCTCGTCCAGGTGCAGGGCGTTGCGGATTCCCGCGCCCAGGTAGGTGAAGATGCCGAAGAGGCTCTTCAGGCGCCGCGGCGAGTCCTGGATCACCTTGGCCGGGTAGCCGAGGGCGGCCATGAGGAAGAAGTGGCGGTCTAGCTCGGGCAGGTAGCCCACGTCGAAGTCCAGCACCCGGCCCTCGAGGATGACGGAGCCGGCCATGCCCGGCAGCCAGGGCAGGGCCAGGGCCAGGGCCACCACGTTGGCCGTGCCCACGGGCACCACCGCCACCGGCACCTTCTGGGCGGCGCGGGCCTGCCCCGAGACGACCTCGCCCACGGTGCCGTCCCCGCCGACGACGACGATGAGATCGAAGCCGTCGCCCGCCGCCGCCTGCGCCCACCGTTCGGCGTCGCCCGGACCGCTGGACACGCGCACCGAGCAGACCACGCCCTTCTCCTCGAACGAGGCCCGCAGTTGCCGGCCCAGGCGCAGGCCGCGGGCCTGGCCGGCCACGGGATTGACGATCAGGACGGCGCGTTCGTATCGGGGCATCCGGTGGTCCGCTCGGTTCTGGCGATCAAGGCACTGCCGGCGATCAAGGCGCTGCCGGGGCATTGCTGCGGAGCGGACATTAGATGGGATGACCCGGGGATTCAAGCAAAGAGGGCGGGGCGCGCTAGGCGGGCAGGTCGCGGTCCCAGGTGCCGCGCCAGGAACGGATCTCCACCGCGACGCCCGGCTCCACCGCGACCGCCGCCGGATCCTCCCGCCGCCGGTCGATGCGCCAGCCCCCCAGCCACTCGCCGTCCTGCCGGGCCGTGGCAAGCACCACCTGCTCGTCCACGAAGTCGCGGATGAAGGCCAGGGCCTCGGCGTAGAAGTCGCCGCCGGTGTCGTCGCCCCCGGCGCCGAAGCGGGTGTGGAAGCTCTCGCCGAAACCGACGGAGATCTCCCACTCGCTGGTGGTGATGAAGAGCCCGTGGCTGGAGCCGTCCACCGGCCGCGGCACCTCCACCAGCAGCGCCTCCTGCTCGAAGTCCTCGTAGGGATCGAAGCGCGCGTGGCGGATCCACTCGGGCCACTGCCGGAACAGCAGCGACGCGAAGTGGCGCGAATGGTCGTTGAGCCTGGCCAGGTCGATCATGCGTCTGCTCCGGGGCGGCCGCGGGCGGGGTGCGCCGCCGGTTTCCTTCTACGTGCGGGGACGGGGATTGGTTCCCGGCAGCTGGGCGATCACCACTCGCCGACGCCGGCCACCTGGATGCGCCGCGCCAGCCAGGCCCGCTGCTCCGCCAGCACGAAGTCGCGCACCCGGTCCAGCACGCCCGGGCCCTGCTGGGCCGCCGGCAGGAACTCGATCCCCAGTTCCTCGCAGGGGTCGTCGTGTTCCACGCGCACCGTCGCCACGCGGCGGACGATGCCGGCCAGCCGCAACCGCTCCGGCACCCCCGGCAGGTGCACGTTGCAGGTGATGCGCTGGCCCTGGACCGCGCAGCCCGGGGCCTCGTTGCGGTCCAGGGTGACCCGGGCGCCGCTGAAGCTGAGGTCGGCCAGGGAACCGAGCACCAGCCGCCCCGGGCGGCGCTCGTGCCGGCGGCGCCAGGGGCTGCCGCCCTCGTCGTCGTCCAGCGCCAGATCCACCGGGATCGGCTCCTCGATGGGGATGCGGAAGGTCCCGCGCCTCTGCAGGACCGCCAGCTGCCCGGGCACGCTGAACAGCCCGCATTGCAGCATGGCGCCGCCGCCGACCGGATGCAGGGTGCGGCCCAGGTAGCGGGTGGTGAACTCCACCGAGCGCTCGCCCACCCCCACCCGACCTTCGACCTCGGTCCCGGGAAAGGGCAGCTCGCGGGCCTGGTCGGGCAGCTTCAGGGCGAATTTCAGGGCGCGGTCCCCCTCGTGGCTGCACTGCTCGACGAGGAAGGCGCACACGACGCGCGGCGCGCCGCCCGCCGTCGGCAGGAAGAGGTAGGTATCCGCCTCCACCTTGCGCAGGAAGACCAGGAAGTTCTCCACGCCCAGCGGCCCGGCCAGGGCGTTGCGGGTGGCCCAGCCGTCGGGCAGGTAGCTTTCGGCCATGACCGTCAGGAAGTCCGTGCCCTTGGCCAGTTCCCACTCCAGCCGCGACGGGACCTCGGCCAGCAGGAAGAACTGACCCGCCGCGGTGACGAAGCGGAAGCCGAAGGTGCGCACGCCGCGGGTCCGCACGGCCAGGGGCTCGACGGCCAGCCCGGCGAAGCGGCCCCGCGGCCGCCGGCCGGGGATCTCCTCCAACAGGTGACCCAGGAAGGCGCGGGCCAGCAGTTCCGTGCCGCTGCAGCCGCCGGCCGGGTCGTCGAGCTGCGCCAGGCGCCGGCACAGGCCGCTGTCCGCGCCCAGGTGGACCCGGTTCAGGCTCCCGCCGGTGATCACCAGGTCGCCCAGGGCCGGAAAGGTCAGCCCCCCCTGCTCCAGCTGGGAGACCGACTCCGCGGTCACGGCGAGGCCGCACGCGGTCTGCAGGGCGTCGCGCCCGGCGTTGGTCAGGGCTTTGAGGGTCTCCAGCAGCATCGGGCGCTCCGGTCGGGCCTACGGGGCGGGGAACGGCCCCGCTCGGCTGCGGACCGCCCCTTTTCTGCGCTCTTTCTATCGGCCGGCCGGACCGGGGATTTAGCCCCCAGCCGGACCGGGAGTGACGACCCGCGGCCGGTGGATTATGCTTGGCCGCACCCCCGGGACGGGAGATGATGCCGACCGCCATGACGACACGCCGCGACCCCCAGAGCCTGCCGGAGGGCCGACCCGCCCCTCTGGGCGCCACGCCCACCCCTTCGGGCGTCAATTTCTCCGTGCACGCCCCCGCCGCCACGGCCGTGGAGCTGCTGCTGTACGCGGACGCGGCGTCACCGGAGCCGCAGACCGTGGTGCCCCTGGACCCGAGGCACCACCGCACCGACGCCTACTGGCACGTGCTGGTGCCCGACGCCGGGCACGGCCAGGTCTACGCCTGGCGGGCCGACGGTCCCTGCGACCCGGCCCGCGGGCTGCGTTTCGACCGGGAGAAGGTGCTGCTTGATCCCTGGGCCCGGGCGGTCGTGGGCCACGGCGCCTGGGACCGCGAGCGCGCCCGCCGCCCCGGCGCCAACGGACCCCACTCGCTGCGCGCCGTGGTCGTCGATCCGGACCGCTACGACTGGGAGGGCGACCGGCCGCTGCCGCGCCTGGACGGGCGCGAGGTCATCTACGAACTGCACGTCGGCGGCTTCACCCGCCATCTTTCCAGCGGCGTGGCCGAGGCCCGCCGCGGCACCTACGCCGGACTGGCCGAGCGCCTGGACCACCTGCGCGCCCTGGGCGTGACCACGGTCGAGCTCATGCCGGTGCACGCCTTCGACCACCGGGACGCGCCGGCGGGGTTGGTGAACGTCTGGGGCTACAGCCCCGTGGCCTGGTTCGCCCCCCATCCCGGCTACAGCAGTGACCGCTCCCCCACCGGTCCGGTGGACGAGTTCCGGGACATGGTCAAGGCCCTGCACCGGGCCGGCCTGCGGGTGATCATCGACGTGGTCTTCAACCACACCGCCGAAGGCGACGCCGACGGTCCGGTCATCGGCTGGCGCGGCCTGGCCGATGCCACCTGGTACCTGGGCGCCGGCACGGGCCACTACCTCGACGTCACCGGCTGCGGCAACACCGTCAACGCCAATGATCCGGTGGCGGCGCGCACCATCGTCGACTGCCTGCGCTGGTGGGTCGAGCACCTGCACGTGGACGGCTTCCGCTTCGACCTGGCCAGTTCCCTGTGCCGCGGCACCGACGGCGAGCCCCTGGACGCGCCGCCGGTGGTCGCGGCCATCGACACCGACCCCGTCCTGGCCGGCCGTCGTCTCGTGGCCGAGGCGTGGGACGCGGCGGGGCTGCACCAGGTGGGCAGTTTTCCCGGCCGCCGCTTCGCCGCCTGGAACGGGCTGTTCCGCGACACGGTCCGCCGCTTCCTGCGGGGCGACACCGGGACCATCGAGGAGCTGATGGCCCGGCTCGTGGGCAGCCGCGACGTCTTCGACCGCCCGGACCAGCGGCCGTCCCACGGCGTGAACCTGGTCACCGCCCACGACGGCTTCACCCTGGCCGACCTGGTGGCCTACGAGCGCAAGCAAAACGAGCGCAACGGCGAGCAGAACCGCGACGGCTCGGACCACAACCTGTCCTGGAACTGCGGCGTCGAAGGACCCAGCGACGACCCCGCGGTCACGGCCCTGCGCCGCCGCCAGGTGCGCAACTTCCTGGTCCTGCTCCTGGCGGCCAACGGCACACCCATGCTGTGGATGGGCGACGAGGTGGGGCACACGCGCCGCGGCAACAACAATCCCTGGTGCCAGGACAACGAACTGAACTGGCTGGACTGGGACGCGCACCGGACGCAGGCCGACCTGCTGCGCTTCGTGCGCCTGCTGGTGCGCGCCACGGCGGACTTTCCCCTGCTGCGCGCGGACCGCTGGTGGAGCGTCAGCAGCCCCGGCGCCCCCGGCGACGTCACCTGGCACGGGACCGAACCGGGCCTGCCCGACTGGCGGCCCGCCTCGCGCAACCTGGCCTGCTGCCTGGACCCCGGCGAAGGTGCCGGCCGCTGGCACCTGATGCTCAACGCCGCCGACGCCGGCACCGCCTTCACGCCGCCCCCGGCGCGGGCGGGCCAGGCCCTG
>JACZKN010000094.1 GCA_014859985.1 Candidatus Krumholzibacteriia bacterium
CCCCCGGCCCTGACCCCGACCGACTCCGTCCTTGCCCTGACCGCCGGATCCGGGCACAATACGGCCGATTCCCGGCCAACCGGCGCCCCGCGGGCGCCCCACCGCTTCGCCCGCCCCGCAGAGCCCAGCGGAAGGAGCCCCCGTGCACCTGTTCGAGACCATCGTCCGCACCGTCAACGACTTCATCTGGGGCTTCGGCATCCCCGTCGGCGACGAGGTGATCCCCGGCGTCGTGATCGCGCTGCTGGGCACGGGAGTGTTCCTGACCCTGCGCCTGCGCTTCATCCAGCTGCGCCGCCTGGGCCACGGCTTCGGCGTCACCACCGGCCGGTACGACGACCCCAACGAGCCCGGGGACGTCCCCCACTTCCAGGCCCTGACCACGGCGCTGTCGGCCACCGTCGGCATCGGCAACATCGCCGGCGTCGCGATCGCCATCCACTGGGGCGGACCGGGCGCCCTGTTCTGGATGTGGGTGACCGCCAGCCTGGGCATGGCCGTCAAGTACAGCGAGGTCACCCTGGCCCAGCGCTACCGCCAGGTCGAGACGGACCAGGGGACGAGCCACCGCGCGCTGCTGGGCACGGTCTCGGGCGGCCCCATGTACTACATCGAGCGCGGGCTGGGACCGCGGTGGAAATGGATGGCCCTGTTCTTCGCCGGCATGCTGGGCTTCACGGCCTTCCTGACCGGCAACGCGGTGCAGGCCAACACCGTGGCCGACACCATGTGGACCACCTTCGGCGTCTCCCCCTGGATCACGGGGCTGTTCACCTCGGGCGTCGTGGCGCTGGTGGTGCTGGGCGGTATCCGGCGCATCGGCAAGGTGACGAGCATCCTGGCGCCGGCGATGGCCGGCATCTACGTGCTGGGGGCCCTGTACATCATCGTGACCAACCTGGGCCAGCTGATCCCCTCGTTCGGGCTGATCCTCAGGGAGGCTTTCAACCCCACCGCCGGCATCGCCGGCACGGGTGTGGGCGCCATCCTGACCACCATGATGTGGGGGGTCAAGCGGGGCCTCTTCTCCAACGAGGCGGGCCAGGGCTCGGCGCCCATCGCCCACGCCGCGGCCAAGACCGACGAGCCCGTGTCCGAGGGCGTGGTCGCCCTGCTCGAGCCCTTCATCGACACCCTGGTGATCTGCACGATGACCGGCCTGGTGATCATCATGACCGGCGTGTGGAACGACGTGCACCCCACCCCGTTGGGCATCACCGCCGGGGACAGCAGCTGGGTGACCGTGGACGAGCACGGCCACCACCGCGGCGCCGCCGCCCCGGAGCGGTTCGTGGTGGAGCTGGGACGCCCCGTGCACACGGGACCGGGCCTGCCCCGCTACGCCTGGCACGAGGTGGCGGTCGAGGAGTTCTTCACCGACCCCCAGCAGACCCTTCCCTTCACGGGGTTGATCGTGCCCGCCGAAGGCGTGGCCGTGGCCCACGACGGCGCCCGGCTGGCGACCCTCTACGGCAACGCCGTGGAGAACGGCGCGCCGCTGACCATGAACGGGTTCAGCCGGGGCCTGCCCGGCCAGTGGGGCAAGTACATCGTGGTGCTCAGCGTGCTGCTGTTCGCGGTCTCGACGGCCATCTCCTGGAGCTACTACGGGGACCGCTGCGCCAACTACATCTGGGGCGCCCGAGCCATCTTCCCCTACAAGGTGGCGTTCGTGGGCATGCACTTCTTCGGCGCGCTGGTCTCCCTGAACGTGGTCTGGGAGCTGGGCGACATCGCCCTGGGCGTGGTGATCCTGCCCAACCTGATCGCCCTGGTCTTCCTGTCGGGCCAGGTGCGGGGGATGACCGTCAGCTACTTCGCGCGCAAGCCGTGGGTCGAGAACGCCGCGGTGCACCGCAGCCTGAAGAAGCGTTGAGCGCGGACGCGCCGGACCTCTACCTCTGCCGGCCGGGGTACGAGCCCCTGCTGGCGGCCGAGCTGGCGGACGCGGGCCTCGTCGTGGGCGACCGCGGCGCCGGCTGGGCCCGCGCGACCGGCCGCCTGGACCTGCCCGGCGGACCGGCCTTCCCCCACCTGGTGCTGCGCGGGCCCGTCGCGGTCACCGGCGGTGCGGTCAACGCGCTGGGCCAGGCGGCGGCGGGGATCTTCCTGGCTTCCC